>CACZFE010000128.1 GCA_902780365.1 uncultured Spirochaetales bacterium | reverse complement strand
GAAAAATTCACCGTGATTCTGATGGATTACAATATGCCTGAGGCAATTGACGGCATAGATCTTTTGAACGAACTTCTTCATACAAGCCCGAAATCACAGGTCATCGTCATTACCGCTTACGCCTCAACCGAACAGGCAATAAAGGCGATCGAGCTCGGTGCAGTCGACTATGTCAGCAAACCTTTCAACGTCGCTGAAATCCGTGATATCGTGAAAAAATGTGTTGCAGCGGCTGAACAGTCACAGAAAAACGACGAGCCGAAAGTTGTACAGCCGAAACGTACCGAGACCGCAATCAAGGCGGTTCCGGAAGAAAGCGGAATCGTTGCCCATAGTCCTCAGATGAAAAAGATTCTCGAACTCGCGCTTCGTATCGCTCCTACCGACAGTACGGTTCTCATCACCGGTGACAGCGGAACAGGGAAAGAGGTCCTTGCCAATTTTATACACAAGAACAGCGGCCGCGGCGATCTTCCATGGTATCCTATAAACTGCGGTGCAATACCAGAGAATCTTCTTGAAAGCGAGCTGTTTGGACATGAAAAAGGCTCGTTCACAGGAGCATACCAGACCAAAAAAGGATATTTCGAAGTCGCAGGTAACGGAACACTTTTCCTCGATGAAATAGGCGAACTCGGCGAAAACATGCAGGTAAAACTGCTCAGAGTGCTTCAGGAACGCGTTTTTACGAGGGTCGGCGGCACAGAAAAAATATCGACAGGAGTACGTCTCATCGCGGCAACGAACAAAAATCTCCAGGAACAGATCAAAAAAGGGAAATTCCGCGAAGACCTTTACTTCCGTCTTAACGTAATCGAGCTTTATATACCGCCTCTTGCTGAAAGACGCGCCGATATCATGCCGCTTGCCGAAATGTTTCTTGAGCAGTTCTCAAAAAAAGCGGGGATAAATTTCAGATTTTCCGAAGAAACTCTCGATTTTCTCAACCGCTATACTTTCCCCGGAAATGTCAGGGAACTCAAAAATATCATTGAAAGAGGAACGATTTTCGCGAAAGACGGGCTCGTCACAGAAACACATTTTGAAAAAACGATGCCGTCAATGCCTAAACCGCAGTCTGTTTCAGCGAATCCTTTCGAAGTCGATCTTTCACAGAACGTGGATCTTGACGAAATTCTGGCTGAAATCGAAAAAAGTTACATCGTTGCAGCACTCAAGAAAACGAACTTCAACCGCCACGACACCTGCGTAATGCTTAATCTGACAGAAAGAATGCTCAGATACCGCATGAGCAAATTAGGAATCAGGGACGACAAAGAATAAACAAGAACGGATTTTCCGTTATTTTTCAAGACGTTTGATGAGATACGGGAAAACTGCCTCAAAATCGACACCGTACCAGTTGTGGTTTTCGTGACTCATTGTCTCTTTTATCGCTTCGACGACGAAATCGGCAGCCAGTGAATATGATTCTTCAAGAGTCAGGCCGCGAAGAACAGCTCCGGTGAAGACGCTTGCGAAAATATCGCCGGTTCCATGGAAATTCTGCAGAATTTTATCGTGGAAATAGCTTGAAAAAGTCTCTTTTTCCGCATCGTATGCGACGATTCCGATTTTTCCTGCGACATTTTTGAACGAAGGCTGGTCTTCAGGAAATTCGACGCCCTTCAGAACAACTTTTTTTGCACCGAGAGCTGCTATATCTTTCAGGATTTTCTTAAGATAAGCTTCGTCGTAAGTACCGCCTGCACGGTAAGGAACACCGAGCATGAAACTGGCTTCGGTCATATTCGGAACAACAATGTCGGCTTTACTGCAGAGTTTTGCCATCGCAAAAGCGAATTCCTGGGTGAATCCGGGATAGAGCTTGCCGTTGTCTGCCATACACGGGTCAACTATCGCCAGTGTATCTTTGCCTCCAAAATCAGCAATCAGTTTTTTCATCAGCTCAAGCTGCTCGAAAGAGCCGAGATAGCCGGTGTAAATCGCGTCAAAATGAAAATCTTCCTTTTTCCAGTGATCCATGATCGGAGCGATCTCGCCCGTCAGATCGTGGAAAGTAAAACCCTTGAAAACTGTGTGCGTCGAAAGAACCGCTGTCGGAATGACACACGCCTCGACTCCCATAGCCGAAATTACCGGCAAAGCAACAGTAAGCGAACATTTGCCAAGACACGAAATATCCTGGACTGTAACCACGCGTTTCATAAACAACCTCCGAACAAACGCAATTGATTAATTATTCACCGAAATACAAGCAGTTGAGCGAAATGCTCTGCTTGGTGTCGAAACCTTCGTTAAGATAAAGCTCAGGGACCGGCGTTTTGTATTCACGCTTAGGCAGGAACGCGCCTACAGAAGATTCTGCCGGCAGGAAGATCTCACTCTGATAAGTTCCCTGAAGTCTGAATTTAGCAGCATAATCCGCAGCCGAAACAGCCTTTCCGTTGAGTTTTACCGACATCGAGAAATCAATCAGTGTAAGATCGTTTTTCACAGTCATTCCTGATGTCATGTTGTGCGATGAAAGAAGCGGGATTCTTGTATAACTCAGTTCTGAAGCGACTTTATCTACAAAAACGAGCTCAAGATATGCGTTTACAACTGAACCAGTGAGGATCTCCGCTGCATATTTGCCGTCTTTTTTGGAAAGGTCAAGCACAAAATCGCTCGCCGTTTTGTCGATATTTACGGCAAGTCCTATCGATTCGAGGCTTTTCTCCGTTTCAGCCCAATCTGCGAACGGTTTTCCGTTAACATTGAAATCAAAAATGACTTTACCGGTTTTCAAAGCAATTTCGTGACTGCTTTTGTCGCCTTTGATTTCGAAATCACGCTCGATATACGTTTTGAAATCGCTTGAAAGAACACCCTTGCCTTCGTAAATGATATCATAAGTTCCGTCAGGAGCATAGAAGCTGTACTCGCCTCCCGAAAGACCCGAAAGATTAAAAACAGGATACTCTATGCCGCTTTCATCCTTAAGTTTGATCACATCTTCGCCTTCGGTACTGAAAGTCGATCCGTTGAGAGTGACCTTACCTTCGATTTTGCTCGGCGAAACATCCAGGTCTAGTTCTTTTTCTGTAAGCCATGTCGTCGTGCCGTCAGCTTCCGTCACAGCAAAAGAGAACGTTGAAACTTTACCGCCCTCGCTGTTTTCGTAAGTCGCCGGAACTGAAAAAGGAAGTCCCGAAAAAATTCCTGAAGCATCGTTAAGATAGCTCTCAAAATTCATAGCGTATGTTTTGGCATTGTATTGAACTGTTCCGCTGGCATCGGTAAGAGCGATTCTTCTTACAATCAAGGCATCATAAGTTACGTTGCCCTCTCCGTCGGCTGTAATTTCAGCCCCGAAATCCTTGATAAGATAAGATGAACCGTCAAGTTTTCCTACAACTTTGAGTTTACCGATCGTGCAGTCAGCGCCTGTGCAGTTCGCAACTGTCGGGAAAGTGTTGCCGCCCAGAAAGGTGATCTTTCCGTGAACACGGCCGAAATCAAGAGTTATATTGTGTGAAGAAGGATTCGCGGTTGAAGAACCCAACGTCTCAATCTTTATGTACCTCATCGGATAGGAATCAGCCGCCGGAAGATAAATCAGATTCAAATCAGCTCCGGCTGTAACAGTTACATTGTATGAAGATGCCGATGAAAGGTCGGAAACGACAACGCTGTTTACTGCGCCAAGCGGAGGATTTTCGACAAGAACAAGCTGCCCGCCGCTTACAGCATAACCGTCTTTGGCAATCGAACCTGAAAAAGTGATCGTCTCGATCCTGATATCCTTGCTGAGATCTTCTTCAATAACAATTCCTTTCGAGGAAGAAAGAACTGTTCCCTCGAAACTCCCCTGCCCTGATGCAAGCTGACCTTTGAAAGAAACTGAATATGTGCCTTTCGGAAGAAGGATATCGTAGGAAGCAAATTCGCTGTAAGGGATCTCTTTTTCAAAGGTACCGGTTTTGAGAGTAAGTTTTGTCTCCGCCTGATAAGCTTCATCTACAGTGAAGACTGTGTCGGAATTGTTTACGACCTTTCCTGTCAAGTGATAGAGCGGCAGGTCGAAATCGAGCGTTCTGTCTCCGCTTGACATATCAATATTTTCCAAAACAACAACTTTGCTGGCCGATGAAACAGGTCTGTATGCGAAATTGTATCTTCCTTTCGGGAAATTCAAGGTTTTCCCGGAAAGCCCTGCGACATCGCCGACCTTGAATTCATCAAGCGTATCCTTGTTTTCAGCCCAAATTTCGCCGTAAACGCCTTCTCCGGCCGCAGCACCGCCGACTTTGATCTCTCCGACAGTGAGTTTTTTCGTTTCGACATTGATTTCAAACGAATCTCCGTTGCGGATCTCGGTGCAATCGCCGGTATAGTCAGAAGTATCTCCGTCGTTGTCTTCGGTGTCGGTGTCTGTATCGGTATCATCGGCCGTATCACCGTCGTCCGGCTCAGAACCGGTATCCGTTATCGTGGAATCGCCGCCGTCGCCGCCACCAGACTTGACACAGTCTGTTCCAGACCAGTCGTAACCGTCAGGACAAGAGTCTTTGTCTTTTTTGCCTCCGCCGCATGAAACAGCAAGCAGAAGCGCTGCAATCAACAGAATTTGAACTAATTTTCTCATTTTGCCTCTCTCTCTAAGTTAAACCTTTAAAAAAGCCTGAAAATTTTATTGATGCGCCCTTGTTTGTCAATAAATTAACCTTTTCCGGGAGCGCTGGCGGCTCGTCTGCAATTAATCAGAAAAACGACATTTTATTGCAGCAACAACTTTTTTACAATCAACAAATTCGATTTTAAACATATATATTAAAATATTGTTTAAAATTATTAATAAAAATTTGATTTTTAGAATTGAAACACATATCGTGTTTCGCTAAAATGTTTATTCAAGCATTATAAAGAGGGGCAAAAAAAATGGCATCAGAAAAACAGATGAATGAACTGGTAAAAACAAACAATGTTGTCTTTTATCAGACGGAAAATGCAGATGTTGTCGTTAATGTGGTTTACAAAGACGAAACTTTCTGGCTTACGCAGAAAGCGATGGCTGCATTGTTCGATGTAAACCCGCAGGCTGTTACCAAACATCTTGCAAACATTTACGAGGAGCAGGAACTTGAGAAATCTTCAACTTGTTCCGTTTTGGAACAAGTTCAAAAAGAAGGCAACCGGTCAGTCAAACGGTCAATGGAATTTTACAATCTCGATGCGATTATCGCCGTCGGCAACCGCGTAAATTCAAAAAAAGCGACAAAATTCAGGCAGTGGGCAACAAAGACTCTGCGCGAATACATCACCAAAGGTTTTGTCATCAACGAAAAACTTCTGAAAAACGGAAAACCGTTCGACAAAGACTATTTTGACGATTTGCTTGAAAAAATACGCGAAATCAGAGCGAGTGAACGTCGTGCATATCAGAAAATCACCGATATTTTTGAGCAGTGCAGCTGCG
>CACZFE010000127.1 GCA_902780365.1 uncultured Spirochaetales bacterium | reverse complement strand
TATAAAGCGGCGTTTTTTTTGTGTTTAACTACTTTTTGGAGTCAGAAATGAAAAAATTTTCGTGCTTATGATTTGCCTGCTTTCCATGATTGCATGTGGAAACGGTCACGACGTGATGATGCAGAAAATGGAAGAGGCTGCTGAAAGAAACAAAGCCTACAAAGAAGCTGAAGAGGCAAAAAAGAAAGAAAAACCGAAATTCGTTGACGATGAAATCAAGGAAGAGCTTCCTGCGATCGTAGATGCTGCGGCAAAAGGCAATCTGGCTGCGGTAAAGGCTGAAATCGGCAAGGGAACTCTCGTCGACACGAAGGACGGACGCAGCAGAACTCCGCTTTATATGGCGGCTTCGGAAGGCAAAAAAGATGTTGTCGACTATCTCATTGAAGAAGGTGCCAACGTCAACACGAAGCGCGATGACGGTGACACTCCGCTCATGGCTGCTGCAAGAAAAGGCGACAAGGCTGTTGTTGAAGCACTTATCAATGCCAATGCTGACATCGCTCTTGCAGATAATTTCGGCAGAACTCCTCTTATGATGGCGGCTTCCAGCGGCTCGAAAGAACTCGTTGACTATATGCTTTCAAAAGGTGCAGACCTCAACGCAACCGACAAATATGAGCTTTCGGCTCTTATTTTCGCGATGAAGGCACATAAAATGGACCTTGCGAAATATCTCCTTTCGAAAGGTGCGAAAGTCTGGAAACAGAAACCTCTCGTAATCAAGGAAAAACCCCTTGTCCTCAAAATCGAGGGAAAGGTTCAGCCTGGAATGGAGGAAGTTATTGAAAACCTTGACAAAAAGGATGTTCATCTTCGTCAGAAAACCGAGCTTTTCTACGCTGTCGAAACTGGTGATCTTGATCTCGTAAAACTCCTCGTCCAGAAAGGTTCGCCGGTTCTCGTCGACGATGTCGAGCAGAGTCGTGAAACGATAATCTATGAATTCGGCCAGGGCAAAGAAGAAGAAAGAGACATGCTTTTCCAGAGAAAAATCACGAGAACTTCCTACGACCGCGACCAGAAAAACCTTCTTCACTACGCGGCTGAAGGCGGATATGTCGAAATCATGAAGTTCCTCATCTCCAAAGGCGCAAGACTTGAAGAAACAGACGGCGAAAACGTCCGCGGACCGCTTTTCTATGTCGTTGCTCAGGAACTCGACCCGAAAGATCCGGGAAAAGAGGCAAGACTTGTCGCAACTGCCGACTACATCATCGAAGAGGGCAAAAAGACCTGGACGAAGAGAGTCAGACTCACCAAAAAAGAGCTCGACAAGATGAGAGAAAAGGAAAAATCGAAAAACTGGTGGGAAAAGAACCCGTTCGACACCGAATGGAAAGACGTCACGGCTCCGAAAGTTGACATCGAAGAATACGACTACGAAGGGTGGCATGTTCTCGCCCTCGCTGCGAAATACGGTCACACCGATATCGTAAAACTTCTCATCAACAAAGGTGCGAACATCAACCACAAAGAGAGAAAAATGGGCAATACCGCGCTTATTTACTCGAGAGTCGGAAAATTCAAAGAGATGGAAGAATTCCTTCTTGCAAACTGCGCTAAAGAGGGAATCAACTTCGATCACGAAGAACTCGCAAAACAGGGCTGGAAATGCGTTGACGGAAAGGAAGTCTTCGAAAAACCGGCTGAATAATTTTTTCTAGTTTTTTTATCAAAAATCAGAGGTCTTTATGAAAAAAACAATCATCATTCTTTTTGCGTTTTTTCTGATTGTTTCATGCGGAGATGATCCTGTTGCAGAGGCTGAAACCGGAACTTTGGGCGGAAACTGCTATCCGAATAAAACCTGCGATGACGGTCTGGAATGTTCTGAAGGTCTGTGTATCAAAACAGCTGATCAGGGCGATACTCAGGAATCTGACGACACAACAGATTAACTTTGCTCGGAAATCGACAGTTCATATAAGACCGGAGATGTCGAGTGCAACGATTCATGCAGCGGCTGGCTCACAGTCAACTGCATGGCTTCGGAACTTGAGCCGCTTGCGTCTTTTCCGGCAAGAACACATGAACTGACCTACCTTTACAACGGTGTTAACGCTTTTAATGAAATGGCAAATCAGGAAGACGAGCTATGGAAGTCAGCTCTTTTCAACGCTTCCATCGCTATGAGCGGTGCAACTTACTCTATTCCAAACCCGCAGGCAAACGTGCATTGGATTGCCGCTTACTACGATTCCTCGGCGCTTTATTTCTATCAGAATTCCTATCTTTGTGATAATTCAATGAACTGCCAGTATGCGACTCCTGCTGTCCTGTTAGGAGCCGCTTTGTCAGAGCTTTCGGCAGGAAAAGAGCTTTCGATAGGTATTTCCGACAAGCACAAAGTCAATATGCTGATCGAAGATGTCACGGGGGAAGACAACGAAGACTGCGTCATGCTTGTAGGATACGGAAATTTGACAGTCGATTCTGTGAAAATCGCAGCGGAAAATGCCGGAGGTTTCAAATTTACAACTTCAAAAATAGGGCTTTATCTTCCTGTTGCTACACCGGAGGGAGATATGAGCGGCGAACTTGAAAATGTGGGGTTCAAAATATGCAAATAAAAAATAAAATCTTAGTGATTTCAGTTGCTTTTCTTTGTTTTGCATTTGCGGTTTCCTGCGGCGGCTCATCAAAAAAAGATGAAGCGCCGGAGAACGATGCCGATAATACGGAAACTTCGGATGAAGCTGAGACAACTGATGACGATGAAATCGCGGATGAAAACGGGGATGAAAACGGAAATGCAGGTATTTCCTTGATAAAATTCACTGTTCCGGAAGAGGCTTCTACTGTGGCCGATTTTTCGGGACATTTTGCTTTTCCTGACGTTGTCAGGCTGCAAAACGGAAAAATTATGGCTGTCTACAGAAACGGCAGCAGCCATGCCGAAAAAAGCGGTGCTATAATTGTTTCCATGTCGGATGACGGTGTGGAGTGGGGGGAACCCGATATTCTGCTGAACGATCCCTCAATCGATGACAGAGATCCTTCGATTACTGTTTTTTCGGACGGGAGAGTTGGTATGAACTGGTTCAAGTACCGCTATCCGTCTGATTATTCCGAGCCGTGGGTGCATCATCTGTTTTTTGCGGTCTCAGATAAAAGCGGCCTTAATTTCGGAGAGCAAATTCAGGTCGACGGCGGAGTTTTCGACTATTCCGAAACTGCGGTTATGGACGATAACGGGATATGGGTCGATGAAAACGGTGAGGAAGTCACAGTTGCGGCCTCTTCGAGTTCAATGATTGAAGATGGCGGAAAGATAATAATTCCTGGCTATTTCGGCAACGCGCTCAACTGGCAGTCGATGGCTAAAACCCCGAAGACGAGAATCGTTCTTTATGAAAGTTCGGACGGAGGTAAAACCTGGATCCCGAACGAAGTCAAGGCCGAAATCGATGAAAAGACATGGCTTCAGGAGCCTGCTCTGCTAAAAGTTACCGACAAACGCTGGATCCTTCAGGCCAGAACAGCTGTAGGAGTAAGCCCGAGCAATAAAGGCGATCTGGTCCAGAGTGTTTCAGAGGACGGCGGAAGAACATGGTCTCCGTACAAAAGTCTGGGGTTCGTGGCGCATGCACCGGAACTTATTAAACTCGAAAACGGAGTAATAATCAGTTCTTTCCGCTGGCTTGACTGGGGTACGAGTGTGAGCCGTGAGGCTGTTTCGATGGTTTACTCGCTTGACGGCGGCGAAACATGGTCGGATGTCATCGAAATCCTTGACTGTGGCAAGGTCGAATGCGGTTATCCCGGCATGGTAGAGCTTCCTGACAACAAAATCCTTGTTGTTTACTACACTCCCGGCGGTAAGGGAATCGAGTCTAAAATCATAACTTTCGAGACTGAATAAATTGCTTTCTTTTTTTTTATAATTATAATAATTTGCTTATGTTTTTTGTAACTTATTATTTTACGGAGTTAAAAATGAAAAAGATTTTGTCAGTCATGCTGATTTGTTCGTTGTTTTTCGTTCTTTCCTGCGGCAGCAGCGAGAAGAAGGACGGAAAAACCTCTTTGATCGAGAAAAAAATTGAGATGATCAAAACCGACAACCAGAACAAACCGGTAAAACAGATGGTTGAAATCCTTAAACTTAAAGGCGAAAATGAAGCTGTCGTCAAGAGTTCGGTTATGAAGATTTACTCGGAAGTTACCGGAAAAGTTGCTCCGCACCAGCTTGCAGAGTTCAAGGAATCTCCGAACAGAAATATCCAGGTCCCGGGAAATGTTTCGAGAATCCACATCAAAAGCGATTATATTTCCAGCGCTAACGTAATGCTTTTCCTCATGAAAGGCAAAGAGCCGGTTATTTGGGACGAGCTTGAGTTCAACACCGAGAAAAAATACGATTTTGCTCCTGGCAACTACGATTTCATAATGATTGTCGACAGACCCGACAACGGAAATGTCTATGTTTTCAAGTATGACAGAAGCTTCAAAGGCGGCGAGCTTTATCTCGGCGAATTCAAAATCATCGGAAAATACAGCAATTCCGGCGAATGTGCGAAAGGTTATCTCCGTGACGACGCTGAAACTTGTATCGCTCCTTCGTTCAAAATTTTCGATAACTGCGATGCCGGAACACACCTTGTAGAGCACCTTTGCTGCGAAGAAGGATTCAACTTCATCATGGAAGGCCAGTGCTCGAGATACAGCGACACTGTTGAAAACGTTATCTGCCCGGCTGGATACCACGAAGCAGGCAAGGGAAGATGCTGCCCGACCGGTCAGCTTTTCATCGACAACAAATGCCAGGTCCCGCCAAAAGAAGAGCCGGCTAAATAACTGATTTTTTCCTTATGGTTCAAAAACAAATTCCCGAAATAGAAATCTTTAAAAACCGTTTTCACCGATTTCTTGAAGATGAAGCTGCCCTTAACGGAAAACTGCTAGTCAGGGAACTTATTTTCCGTTTTGCCACAGTGCAGTTCCGCGACACACACGGTTTTACGGCGGGAAAAGTCGAATACATCGCCAAGGTTTTTGACGAAGCACAGGCGGAATTCGGGAACATTTTCGAAGAGTTCGCTGTTTTCTGCATTGAAAACGGTTTGGACGAGACTTTTATCAACTCTGAGATGAAGAAATGGTTGACAGAAATTTCGGAAAAAATGGAGCTCGAAAAGGCAGAAGACTGATCCTTTTCATTCTTCTTTCGGTGCTTCTCCACGGTCTCATTTTTTTGATAAAAATCGACCTTTCAACCGATAAAAGCGATGAGGAAAACCTCGTTTCGATAAGATATATCGATGATTCCGCGGCGAAACTTCCGGCAACTCCCGTTCTGCCGCCTAAACCTGAGAAAAAGAAAGAAGATTCCAAGCCGAAAGGTCAGGTCGTCGATATCGCGAAGCCGAAAATCGAGAAAAAGCCTTCCAAAAGCCGTTTTCTTTCGGAATTTGACAGCTCTGTCGAAAAGGAAACTGTTGCAACCGAGCACGACGACAACATCAATGTCCGCGGAGAAAAGCTGAAAAGACAGCTTGCAAAAAAGGCAGAAAACGTGAATGCCGAAACGGACGAAAACATGGTCATGCCGCTTCAGGCCAATAACAATGAGAAAATCGAGCCTGCAAAAGAACAGAAAATCAAAAAGGGCGAACTCAAAGGTTTTGAAGGAACCGACGGCGATTACGCTGCAGGAAAAGACAAGGAGATAGCAGGGAAACTCGATGCAAAGGACGACAAGGACGAGGAAGGACGCGTGAATGTCGGCGGAAGATGGATCCCGAAGAAACTTCTGCCTTACTTGAACGGTACCGATGCAGTTCTGATGAGTCCGTCAAACGATTTTATCGAAGATATCAAAAAAGGGAACGAGACTTATCTCAACACGAGGAAATTCGCATACGCGGCATATTTCAACAAGATAAAACAGGCGATCTCACGGAACTGGAGTCCTGGAACGGCGATAATCGTGAATGATCCGACAGGCAGGATGTACGGCAGAAAGGACCGTTTTACAAAACTCAAAGTCTTTATTTCGGCTAAAGGAAAGCTTGTCAAAGCGAAGGTTATTACAAGCAGCGGAGTCGATTTTCTCGACAGGGAGGCGATAAACGCTTTCAAAATGGCGGCTCCTTTTGCTCCGCCGCCTGAAGTCCTGCTCAACGAGGATAAAGAATTAGAAATACATTTCGGGTTTATGGTGACAACACATGAGTGATTCAAAAAAAGCGGTCGTTCTTTTCAGCGGCGGTCTCGATTCGACGACTGTGCTGGTTTATGCGATGAAGCAGGGTTACGATGTCTATCCGCTCACTTTTTCTTATGGTCAGAGACACGTGATCGAGATAAAACAGTCAGAAAGAACGCTTGAAAAATACGGACTTCTGAACAGGCAGACGGTGTTTTCGATTGATTTGACACCGTTCGTCAACTGTTCGCTTATCAACAAAAAGTTGGAAGTTCCTGAATTTGCAGAAAACAGGATCCCTTCGACCTATGTGCCGTCGAGAAACATAATTTTTCTTTCGATCGCATCAGGTTTAGCCGAGACTCTCGGCGCGGAAAAGATTTTCATAGGTGTCAATTCCGTCGATTATTCGGGCTATCCCGACTGCCGTCCTGAATTTGTCGATGCTTTCAACAAAACGATTGCCGTCGGTACAAAGCAGGGTGTCGAAAGCGGAATAAAAGTCGAGGCACCGATCCTCAATATGTCGAAAAAAGAGATAATAGAGCTCGGAATGTCGCTAGGAGTCGATTATTCGCTCACTCACAGCTGCTACAATCCGACTCCCGAAGGACTTTCATGCGGCGTTTGCGACAGCTGCCGCCTTCGTCTTGAAGGTTTCAGACAGGCAGGATTTGAAGATCCTTTGAAATATCGTTAATGCCGCCGCGCGCATTTTTGACGTTACGTCGTCACGTCGTTTCGGCGTTACGATGAAAGTGGCGCCGCAACAAAACTTGTTTTATTTCCGATTTTATTTAAACTCCCGCGTGTTGACCTTTTTTTAGGAGGAAAAAATGAAAAAATTTTGGCTGGCTATTTTAACAATCGCATGTGTCTTCGTGCTTTCGAGCTGCGGCGGTGACGACAAAAAACCGACGAAAGCGGAAGATCCGGATTCCGAACAGGGAGAGACATCGGATGAAGAACCGGCTGAAGAGCCGACAGACACGGAAGAAGAACCGGCGGAACAGCCTGATGAAAACACGACTCCCGAGAATTTCAATCCTGAAAATCCGGGCTATTTCGTTGAATTTATGATCATTGACGTAAACATGGCAAACCAGCCTCAGACGATGGCGATAGGCTATTTCATGAAGGCTGCCCGCGAAGATCTCAATCCGCACAGTTTTGATGAATCG
>CACZFE010000126.1 GCA_902780365.1 uncultured Spirochaetales bacterium | reverse complement strand
TATGAAAAAACTTGAGGATCTGGCACGTCATCTCAAAAAATATCAGGGAGTTTCGACAAAACTTTACATCGCGCCGCTCATCGACATCCAGCTCCTCATCCGCGCAAGGTGTTTCGAAGGTTACCGCACGATCCTTTTCAGAAGAATGATGTTCAAGATCGCCGAGAGGATAGCGACCGAAAACGGCTATCAGGCGCTGATCACCGGAGAATCTCTTTCGCAGGTCGCAAGCCAGACGATAGAAAACCTCACCTGCATCAACGACGCCGTCAAGACGATGCCGGTCATCAGACCGCTCATAACTTATGACAAAAACGACACTATAAAAATTTCGGAAAAAATCGGCGCATTCCCGATATCGATCAGAAACTGCCCTGACAGCTGCACCGCTTTTCTGCCTAAGTCTCCGATAATAAAGGGAAAACTCGACAGAGTCCTGGCTGAAGAAAAGAAACTTGAACCCGAAATTTTTGATCTTCTGGAAGAATCTCTGAAAAATCTTAGAATTATCGAGATTTAATAATTTAGATAATTTAGAACAGTCCGCCGTCAGGAGCGACTGTTTCGTCGGAATGGTCGATAAGGTTTCTGTAGGTATTTTTGAGGATGTCGAGTTTAGTCTCGATGTCCTGAAGCTTTTCGAGTTCGAGTTTGTCGCCTTTTATGTAGGATTTTGTTCCGGCAATGAGTGCTTCCATTTTTTCCATTTTGTCGTTGCCGATTTTTGAGTTCGCGAAAATCTGGTAAAGTTTCGGCTTCATTGTCTCGAGTTCAAAGAGATAGTTTTCGATGCTCTGAACTATTTCCTCGACCATGGTTTTTTCAGCCAGATCGAGGTAATAATCGGAGTTCTCCTCGATTTTTTTCTGGAGTTCCTCTTTTGTCATGTTGCCGGTTGAAGCAACAGTGATGCGCTGGGAAATTCCCGTGTCCATATCCATTGCCTGAACTGTGACGATACCGTTGATATCGATTTCGTATGTGACTCTTATTTTGACTTCACCGCGTTTTGCCGGACGAAGGCCGTCAAGCTCGAACTCACCCAGAATTTCGTTTTCCGAAGCTACGAGCGAATCGCCCTGGAGCAGCAGGATCTTTGCCTTTTCCTGATTGTCGCGCGATGTTACGAAAATATCGTCAACAGATGTCGGAACAGTAGAATTTTTCTGAATAAGCGTGTAGAACATGTCTTTTCCGACAGCGATTCCGAGGTTGTGCGGGGTGACATCAAGAAGAAGCATTCCGTTGTCCTCTCCTCCGGACTCGTCTTCGATCAGTTTTGCCTGAAGGGCTGCACCGATGGCGACAGTTTCGTCAGGGTTGATGTTCTTCAGAATCTGTACGCCCGGACAGAATGCAGCAAGCTCGTTCTGCAGAAGCGGCATCCTTGTCTGACCGCCGATCAGAATGATTCCGGAAAGGTCGCCGGGGGTAAGCTGGACTTCCTGCAAAGTCTTGTCGAAAGTGTTTATCGCTTTCTGGATGAAGGGCATCGCGAGTTCTTCAAGTTTCTCTCGGGTGATTTCCGCTTTATAGTGGATAAAAGAGCCGTTGATTTCCTTGAGATACGGTATCTCGACCGTTACACTGGTCTGTATAGTGAGGTTTTTCTTTGCCGTTTCGGCATAGTCGCGAAGTCTCTGGATGATAAGCTGGTCATCAATTTCCGTCAGGTTGTATCTTGCCGCAAGGTCGTCGATCATGTAATCAAGAAGTGCGTTCGTGATGTCTTCTCCGCCAAGGAAAGTGTTTCCTGCTGTTGCAACTACATTGAATGTGTCCTGAGAGACTTCCATCAGCGTGATGTCGAATGTTCCTCCGCCGAAATCAAATACCGCGAGAAGTTTTTCTTCCGAGAATGATTTTGAGAAACCGTAGGCCAGAGCAGCCGCAGTCGGTTCGTTGATGATTCTCAGGACTTCTATTCCGGCTATCATAGCAGCATCTTTTGTTGCCTGGCGCTGCTTGTTGTTGAAGTAAGCAGGAACGGTGATTACGGCTTTTGTTATTGTTTCGCCTGTATATTTTTCGGCAGTGCTGCGGAGTTCTGTCAGGATGTATGAAGAGATCTCCTCGGTCGAGAAATTTTTGCCGAGAGCCGGAATGTATATTTCAAGCCCGTTTCCCTGCTGACCTGGAATGACTTTGTAGGGAAGTGTCGGCAGAATGTGGCTGATAGATGCACTTTTGAAATCGTGCCCTACGAGTCTTTTGATGCAATAGACAGTGTTTTCGGCGTTGGTCAGCATCTGCTGGTATGCCTGATTGCCGACTATTTTGCCGATTTCACCGGTAAGGTCGTTTTTGACGAAACTGACGATCGAAGGTATTGTCGCTTTGCCTCCGTCATCCTTGACGACTTCGGGTTTGCCGTTTTTTATAACCGCGACGCATGAATTGGTCGTGCCAAGGTCGATTCCGATAACTGTCATTTTTTCCTCTTTTATAAAATACCAACATCGCGGGTATAGTAGTAAAAAAACTATTAACATCAATATTTTTT
Source organism: uncultured Spirochaetales bacterium (assembly GCA_902780365.1). Lineage (GTDB taxonomy): Bacteria > UBP6 > UBA1177 > UBA1177 > UBA1177 > UBA1177. Next base: position 2,932 of record CACZFE010000126.1, on the reverse strand, counting down.
TGACTGTGTAGAAAAAAAAGCCGGAAACCCCGTCTGTTTTTCTAAAATCTGGTAAAACTTGACAATAAAGTGCTTGATAAGTAGGATTCCGCGGCTTTTTGTGGACGGTGTTCATCATTTTTTATTTTATAGGAGAAAATTATGGCTATTCAAACTTCGGAATTCAGAAGAGGTTTAAAGATTGAGATGGAGGGAATTCCCTACCAGATCGTTGAGATGCAGCACATTCAGCAGAAAAGAAGAGCTGTTATCAAGACTAAACTCAGAAACGTTCTTAACGGTTCGATCGCAGAGTACACTTTCCTTTCAGGTGAGCGTGTTGACAGCCCCGACCTTGAGGAAAAGAACATGGAATACCTTTATCAGGACGGCGATCACTACATTTTTATGGACAACGAATCTTTTGAACAGCTTCCGATTGACGAAAAGGTTATCGAGGACGTAATTCCGTATATGCCGGAAAACACTCAGGTTACTGTTCAGTTCTACAACGGTTCGCCTATTTCCGTCCAGCTTCCGCAGTTCATCGAACTCGAAGTTACCGACACTGAGCCCGGCTTCAAAGGTGATACGGTAACGACTTCATACAAACCCGCGAAAGTTTCTACCGGCGGTCAGGTCATGGTTCCGCTTTTCATTTCCAACGGTGACGTTATCAAGATCAGCACTGAAGAGTTCACATACATTGAAAGAGTGAAAAAATAATTTAAAAAAATAGGTGCAACATTGGCTAACAACAATAAATTCTTTCTCGGCAAAAAAGCGGTTTCTGAAATAGAGCAGTTTGAAGAACTGATAAGGAAAAATCCTGAGGATGACAGAGCTTATGTCCGTCTGGCAGAGCTTTATGCAAGAGCCGGGAGAGAGACTAAAGCCATAGAAACTTACGAAAAAGTGGCGGTGATCTTTGAGAAAAAGGGCTTTCTCAACAAAGCAAAGGCAGTTTTGAAACAGGCTCTTCTTCTCAGCCCTGAACACGGCAAGATCAATGTTCTGCTTGCTGATTACGACAAACAGAGCGGGCTTATCAAGGATGCCGCTATGCGTTATAACACGGCAGTCAATTATTATGTGAAAAACGGCAATAAAATTGCGGCGATCAACATTCTTCGCAAAATGCTCGAACTTTATCCGGGCAACATCAATCTTACGGTGAAACTTGCGAATATGCTTATCGGTGAAGGAATGAATCATGATGCCGAAAAGCTGCTTGTCCCGCTTGCGGAATCGCTTAAAAACACTGACCGTGTCAACGAGTATGTTTCTGTGCTGAAGCTTCTCTACACGGCTACCGGCAACGATGCCGAAATCGGAAAGACTCTCGTCAATTTTTATCTCAAGAAAGGAAGTTATTCCAACGCTCTGATAGTTCTTCAGAAACTTGTAGTCGACAATCCTGACACGATAGAATTTCTTGAAAAGCTTGCTTTTGTTTTCGACAAACTTGGCGAGACACAGAAACTTATCGCGATTTACAAGCAGATTGCGGTCGTTTATACGAAACACAAGAATTATGCGGAACGCGACGAGATGTACCGCAGGATACTCGAGCTTGACCCGGATGACAGAGAAGCTCTTCTCATCCTCAATGAAAATGCCAAACTTCGCGATATTATCTCTGACAAAATCAAAGATTCAACCCGTGAAGCAGGCAAGGACGATTTAATCATTGACATTGATCCGAATGCCGGAAACGAGGAAAAACCGCATAAGGTTTCGGTTCGTTCAGCTGTCAAGGAAGCCCGCTCGTTCCTTTCGTACAAATTGTTCGACAAGGCTATCGAGAAGGTTAAATCGGCTGAAAACTGGGAAACATCCGATGAAGCATACGATGTTCTGATCGAGGCGAATATCGAGCAGGGCAAGGTCGAAGAAGCCGGGGAACTGCTTCTCGCGCTTGTCGATCTCAAAGTTTCTGAAGGCAAAACCGCAGAGGCGCGCGATCTTCTTGGTGATGCGGAAGACATGCTCGGGAACGACGATGTCAGGATAACATCACGCAAACAGCTGATTTCAGAACATGAAAACGATTTTATCAATCCTGAATCCGGAAGCGAAGGCGGAGTTTTCAGCGGTATTCCGAATCTTGAGGATATGGACGGAGAAGAACAGGCTGCTTCTTTGGATGAAATCAAGGATGAACCTGAGGAGAAGCCGCAGGAGGAAGAACAGAAATCATTCGGAGAAGCTGCTTTTGACGAATCTGCCGAGCCGCCTCAGGAAAGACTTGACGAATTGGAATTCTATATCTCGATTGAAGATTTTGTAAGTGCTGTCCAGCTTCTTGAAGAGCTTGTCGAAAGTTATCCGAATTCAATTTTCCTTAAAGAGATCAAAGCTGCTATTCCTGAAAAGAAAGGAGAGTAAGGTGAAAAGATTTTTTACAGTGCTTTTTATAGCTTCAATGTTTTTTTGCGTGCCTTTTTCTATTTCCGCGACGATGATAAAACTCACAATAAACTACAACCGCGGAGAGGAAAGAGGGGAACAGTACAGAGTTGATATCCGTGACGGTTATTGGAATTTACCTGTGCTTACAGTTCCTAAAAGTAAGGAAAAGGAACAGTATTCTGTGGTTATAGAAGGCTATAAGCCCTCTTCCGAGCCGAACAAAGAGAAACTTGCGATTGCCGGCGCGGAATTCAGCCGCAGAAAGATTCTTTTTCCGGTAAACGCTGTTCTCACAATTGACAATGCGGAGAATTTCCCGAGAAAAGTCCTGATATCCAAGGAAGGCGGCGATCCTGTTTCCATAGAAATTCAGCCTCAGTCCTCGATCGATCATCTTTTCAATGAAGCGGGTGATTACACAATCACGGACGGAGTGTTTCCGTGGAATGTTTCCCATGTGAAAGTTCTTGGAACCACATACGTCTGGAGAGTGAAAGAAGGCAGTAACAACAAGGATATCCCCGACATTGCTCCGGGGAGT
>CACZFE010000125.1 GCA_902780365.1 uncultured Spirochaetales bacterium | reverse complement strand
AGAGCGTATCTGTCAACAGATAACGGCTTTTGCGGTACAATAGGAGAAATAGAGAAGGGCATTTGTATGAAGGTAATTGAGTTAAGCAATAAGGATTTTGAACTTTTCAGCAAGGCCGATAAGCTCGTTTGTCAGATCGTAATTGTAAGGGCCTGACGAATCTTTCGCGCAGATACTGACGCACTTTTCACTGCCAGCCGTACCTTTGCCGACAACGCCCATATCGACAACGATGAGGTCGTCACCCTCGGGAGTCGCCGCGATCCCCTGCCCTGTTTCCTCTGTCACATTGAAGAAAAACGATATCCTGTCTTTAAGTTTGTTCTCATTTTTCTTAATGATATCAGAAAGATATACAAATATTCCCGCTGAAGCCTTGTCGTCAAGATGGCGTGAGTTTACATATCCGTCAACGTATCTGAAACCACAGTCGAGCGAAACAAAATCGCCTACACTTATAAAATCGCTGAGTTTTTCCCCTTTTTTGAGGGTGAGATCGACTCTGAGCGAGCAGTTCTCAAAATCGGGAACCATCTCTTTGAGCCTGGAATTTACGTGAACCGCCGGATTGTCAGGAAGGAAAGTTGCAACATATTCTTTGCCTTTGCGGGTGTGGATCGTGCAGATCTCACCGATTATATAAAGTGCCGGATAACCGCCGACAGTCGCGATCTTAACTCTTTCATCGTCATCGTCCACCTCTGTTACGATCGCTCCGAGAGCATCGACATGAGCCGCGAAGAAAGTTCCGGGAACATCTTTCGGACCGAAAGAATAAATAACCGCACCCTTTTTTGTAACAGTATAATTTATACCCTTTTTCTCAGCATTTTCGACAAGAAAATCCCTGACTTTTCCGGTAAAACCTGTCGGAGACGGAATTTTTACCAGTTTCTCAATCTTTTCAACGATTTTATCACCCTTGATCTCATTCAGCAGTTTCATTTTTTACCTCCGAATTATTGACAATATGCTGCCATATATAATCTGCCACAATTTTATTGCCTTTATCGTTCCAGTGAATGTCGTTCTTTATGAAAATCGAGTGGAGCTCTTCAGGCGGCATCGCCTCAAAAGTATCAAAAAGCGAAATGAAATCGATATGATATTTGTCAGCATACTCTTTCCAGATATCATGCTGCATCCTGCCGTTTCTGTTTTTTGCCTGTTCTTCCCACGGCCATACGCCGATGTGCAGTTTTATCCCCCTTTCATCGCATATCTGCCGGATCAGATCAATGTGTTTTTTAGCCGAAGCGATACCTTTTTCACCGTAAAGTTTGTACGCATCGGGACTAAACGTCCACTGCGGCTTCAAAGCGTAGAAATTGCCGAGACCGCCCCAGAACGGAGATTGTTCGTTGTAGGGATTTATCTGCATTGCGAAATAATCGGTTTTCGTGCTTCTGTAAAGATATGAACCCTTTATAAAGAAATTGTCGAGTTTCTGCCATTTCAGCTCAGACTCTGAGAATTCCTTCGGGATAAAATAATCGTAGACAACTTCATCTATGATATCGGAAATATCAATGAAAACATAAAGTTCGTCGATTTCGAGCCCCATTTCAAGAAAGTGCTTGAGTTTGAGATAGTAGATTTTCGGAGAATAACTTATGACCGCGCCGTTAAGCACTTCCACGCCATGCTCCTTGAAACGGTCGGAAAGGATCCCGGGGACAGTCTGATGCCACGGATAGCCGACACCTTCCATAAAACTGTCTCCAAGAATCATGATGCGCTTACCGCTTTTCTTCATCGGAACTTCGCGGTTTATCTCGTCGACAAAACCGAGCGAATTGGTATAAACCTGATAAAAAGAAACTCCGTCGCTTTTCCATGAAGTCTTTTCGTTGGCCAGAGCCTTGAGCCCGTGGTGATAAAAATTGTCTGAGATCCTAAACGGATCCGCACGGTTGAAAAGCAGCACCGCGAACGAATCAAAAAGAGCTACGAGAAAAAGAATTACAATAAAATTTATTCCGATAACTTTGAATGCAGTTCCCTTGAAGAACCTTTTCAGAATCAAAAAAAGCCCTAAAAAGAAAAGGGCTGCATAAAAAACAGGCGTTCCTACAACAAACATGGGAAAGATTTTAATCTTTGAGAGAAAAATTTCCAGAAAAACTTACTGATTCAGACAAAAACTTTAACTTAAAAACTTTATAGAAATGATTTTTTCACTACAATCCTGTGTTTTGTTTTTTTAACTTTGGAGGTTTTTATGAAAAGATTTCTCTCGATCACGGTCATCGCACTGACGCTGATAGTTTTCACGGCATGCGGCGGCAGCAAGAAAAACAAAGACAACTCTGATACCGGAGACACCGATACCGATGTTGTCGATACCGACTCAACAGACACGACTCCTGAAGGCGACAATAACTCGGAAAGCGACACCGAAACACCGTCATCAGGCTGCACGGGAATCTCGGTCGACTGGGAAAATTTAACTTATTATTACGGCGCTTATTTTGCAACTACCGAAATCGGCGACAAAGACCTTGAAGACAGTTTCATAATGGAAATCATTCAGGAAAACGAAGACGGCTCCAGTGTGGCTCTCGGTGAATACGATCTTGGAAAAGGCGCCAACACAAATTACAAGACCTGCACCGAATGCGTAAGAGTTTCGCAGGATTATGTCGAAGCTGCAAGCGAAGACGAAAGCGGAAGTTACACGAAACTTTACTTCCAGGAAAGCGGAACTCTGAAAATCGAAGGTTTTGACAATGACGGCAACATCAAAGGAACTCTCGCGGCGAAACTTATCGAAGTCACGATAGATTTCGAGAACCAAACCTATGAATCGACCCCTGTCGAAGGCGGCGAGTGCCTTGAAATCGAATCGGCTACATTCAACAGCGGCGTATGCGTTCCCCACTGCGAAGAAGGCTGGGAATGCGGCAACGACGGCTGCGGCGGAACATGCGGCGGCGGATGTGACGGAAAGGCCTGCAGTGTTGACCACAAATGTGTCGCTTTTGCATGCGAAAAACTTCCTGAATTCGGCGAATTCACATTAGTATCAGAGAATTACAGCAGTTTCTATGATGCTTATGCGACCGGCAAAGGACTCGGCGACCAGTCTGTTCCCGATGTTCTTTCAATCGGTTTCTCCGTTAATAAACTTGAAGTAGGAAAGATCGATCTCGCCTACGACTTCGAAAATCTCTCCGACGCATACGTAATACTTTACGAAGATTACGACATGGAAAACTATCAGGTCGGCAAATACTATTTCCAGGAAAGCGGAACCCTCAATTTCACAGAAGTCAGGGAAGGTACTCTTGAATCAAAAGGAAACGGCTCTTTCAGACTTATTGAAATCGATCACGATTCCGTTCAGGTCCCCGGCGGCAAATGCTACGATGTCGAAAATATCACATGGGATACGATATGCGTTCCCCAGTGCGACGGCAAACAGTGCGGTGACGACGGATGCGGCGGGACATGCGGAACATGTGAAGATCAGGCTTGCAGCGCAGAATTCCAGTGCGTTCCGTTCAACTGCACCGAAATTACGCTGGACACTGAAGCCGGAACAGTCAACAGTTACGGTTTCTACGAGACCTCTTACACTCCGTTCACAGGTGAAGAAGAAGTCGAAGATATTTTCGTGATCGAACTTTACAAAGAGGATTTCGCCGGAACACACGATCTTGCAAACACAAACTACAAAGATTGTGATGCCTGTCTTCTTGTCCGTGAAGATAATTACGATAAAAACTACTTCCAGCATAAAGGAACAATCACTTTCGAAATACAGGAAAGCGCTGCCGGCACCAATGTTACGGCACAGATTTCCGATTTGAGACTTGAGGAAGTCTCGATCAATTCGAAAGATTTCACTTCTATTCCTGTCGCAGGCGGTGCATGTCTCGATGTAAAAGACGCGACCATCACTTACACAGTTGAATAGTTTTTCCGAAATCAAATCCGACAGAAATTCCTAAAAAATTTCAAAAATTTTATTAAAAAATCTTTTTCATTAATATTCCGCGTTTCGTTTATTTTCAGCAGGAGACTATTGCTATAAAAAAATTTCTGACTTTCACTTTTGTCGCGATGTTTTTCTTTGTCTCATACGGCGCGGAGTGCCAGAAACTCGAATTTGAAAACGTATACCGCGATTCAACGGTTTATTTCGCAAATGCAGTCGGCAACGCGGCGGGAAATCCCGGGATCAAGGATATCCTCGAGATCGAATTCTGGAACGGAAACGGAGATCCTTTAACCAAACTTGAAGTCGGAACTACCGTTCTTACCGACAGAGAATCCTGCGACATATGCCTGATACTTTACGAAGACAAAGGACAGAAACTCTATTCGCAGACAAGCGGAACTTTCAATATCACAAAAGTCAAGGAAGGAACACTGGAATCGCAGGGAAACGCTTCGTTCAGACTTGTCGAAGTCAACGAATATTTCATGCCGATAGAAGGCGGAAACTGCTACGATGTCGAGAATCTGACCTGGGACACTATCTGCAATCCCGACTGCACCGGCAAAGTCTGCGGAAGCGACGGATGCAGCAGCGTATGCGGAACCTGCGGCAAAAACGAAGGATGCAGCCTCGACCAGTCGCAGTGCCAGCCGCTCGATCTTTCCGACTGCACTGGCATTTCGATCGATTTCGGCACGTTGAAAAAATACTACTCCAACTCTTTCTACACAAGCATGGATGGCGGCAGACCTTATGTTTACATGACATTTTTCCTCCCGGAAAACGAAACCAAAATAAAGGCAGGAACTTACGACCTCGGAAGCGACAAAAATCTCAATTACGACACCTGCACCGAAGCTGTGAGACTCTATTCCGGCTACGATTCAGGGCTTGAAGACTACACGAAAATGTATTTCCAGCACGGCGGGACCATTAACGTGGAATCAGTCGGCGAAAAGAACATGATCAAAGGAACGATCACGGCGAAACTTGTCGAAGCCGATATCGCGGAAGACAATTCCACCACTTTTTTTGCAGGAACCAAGTGCCTTGAAATCGAAACTTCTGCATTTGACGTGGCAAATCCGCACGATCCGACAGATCCTATAGAACCTGCCGAGTGTTCCGAAGGTATGGGAGAATGCGTAAGCAACAAGGACTGCGATGCGGGATATTACTGCGGCAGTGACTGCTGGTGCTACATCGCAAATCCGGATGACACAGATACAGATACGGGTTCCGAAAGTCAGAAAGAATGCACAAAACACATTGACTGCGATCCGGGATATTACTGTGAAAACGGCAAATGTTCAGAGTGTTATGGAGGAAACTGGGGCTGCCACAGCGACAGCGACTGCGAGTTCGGTACCCGTTGTACCGACGGCTGCTGGTGCTACTTCGACAATCTCGACGATACCGATACAGATAATTCCGGCTCAAACGATACCGCCGACGACAGTTCAACTGATTCAAAAAGCTCCGACGGCTGCTCGGCTCTGACGATTTAGGCTTGATTTAACCGCATTTTTCATTAAAATACTGCGATTTGTTTATTAACAGT
>CACZFE010000124.1:3658-9176 GCA_902780365.1 uncultured Spirochaetales bacterium | reverse complement strand
CCGGCGAGTTTGACAGGATCGTGATCAACCTCGGACGTGAAGTCGGCAAATCGCTTGTTGATCTTGTCGATTATGCGATTTACGATTCGACTTACGGCGTTCTTCACAATTTCCTTTACGGTTTCGGCGGAGGAAAAGAGCCTGAGATCGAGATCACAGACGAAGCAAATGGTGAAGTCAAATTCTACGGCAAAAGCGTCAAGTTCCTCAGAAGCGAAAGAAACCCGGAAAGGATCCCGTGGGGTCAGGAAGGGGCGAGAGTCGTCATCGACACGACCGGAAAATTTGTTGACCCGACCGATGAATCTTCGGCTAACGGCACTCTCCGCGGTCACATCGCAGGCGGTGCGAGAAAGGTCATCCTTTCGGCTCCCTTCAAACTCAAAGGAAAATCTAAAACACTTCCGGAAGATGCTGTAATGATGGTTTACGGTGTCAACCACAGAAATTTCGATCCGATGAACCACCACATAATTTCAGCTGCATCCTGCACGACAACGGCGCTTGCACACATGATGAAACCTCTTCTCGACCAGGAAGAGACTTCTGCTATTCTTACGGCAAGCATGTCGACGATCCACTCGATGACAAATTCGCAGAACGTTCTTGACGCTGTTCCAAAAAGCGGAACGAGCGATCTCCGCAAAAACAGAGCGGCAGGTTACAATATCATTCTTTCGACGACAGGCGCAGCCAAGGCTCTCGAATACATTCTTCCGGTAATGAAAAATGTCGGCTTCATGGCTGATTCAGTCCGCGTTCCGGTTCAGACGGTATCTCTCATCAACCTCAACCTTACTTTCCACACGCCGCTTGACAAGGACGGTTTCCCGAAGATCAACAGAGAGTTCATAAACAACATCTACCGTGAAGCTTCGGCAGGCGCACAGCGCGATCTGCTCTATCTTTCGGAAAGACAGAATGTTTCGAGCGACCTCAAAGGAAAGATGGCTGCATGCGTTATCGAAGGCAACGACACCCACACGAGGACCGGTTTCGTCGATATTCCGCCGTTGTCTAACGTTCCTGTCACCCACGCGAAGATTTTCGGCTGGTACGACAACGAACTCGGCAGCTATGTAAACTGCCTTACCAAACTTGCAGTCTACGTTTCAAAAGCCATTGCATAGTTTGAAATCTTTTTTCCATCTTTTTTCAACTCCTTTTTTCCGGAGGTAAAAATGTCTTATACCGAATTTCCGAAGTGGATCCCTTATCTGCTCTGGTCGCTTGTTGCGGCGGCTGGTATTTATTTTATCTACATAGTCTACAACTACAAGCGCGGTCTCAAGACTTCACCGCGTGAGATCTGGTTCGTTTCGATTTCGCAGATCATCGAATACACTGCATATTCCATTATGCTGATGACACTGACTTTATTTCTTTCGAGTGATCTCGGCTTAAGCGATGTTGCTGCCGGAAACTACATGGGAACGTGGAATTTAGCCTATACGCTCCTCATTTTCGGAGTCGGTTCGCTTGTTGATGCAGTAGGCATCAAGAAAGTACTTCTTATCGGCACCATCCTTGCGATATTTTCGAGGTTCTTCCTCTTTCTCACGACCAATTTCTGGGTCGTCACGCTTCTCGGCTTCGTTCCGCAGGCGGTTTCGGTCGCATTTATGAGCCCGGTCATTTCGGTCGCGCTCAAAAGATACACGAAATCAGACACTTCGGCTCTCGGTTTCGCGATGTTCTACACCCTGATGAACGTCGGTTTCGCGATGGGCGGGCTCATTTTTGACGGCATTCGCGAAGTTTACGGCGAATACGGAAACATCGCTATCCCGCTTCTGGGCGAGATCTCGACTTACCGCTTCATCCTTCTTGTTGCGTTTTTAATCAGCATTCCGACACTTTTCTTCGTTGCGATAATCCGTGACAACATCGACCTCAACGACGAAGGCGAGCTTGTAAAACACATCGAAAACGAGCGCGAAAAGAAGGAAGGAAACATGCTCGTTTCGATCTTCGATTCGATAAAAAATTCGTTTGCAGATGCCGGCAAGATCTTTGTAACTGTCGCGAAACAGAAGGCTTTCTGGAAGTTCATGGCGCTTCTCGCGATACTTTTAGGCGTAAACTATGTCTTCTACCACTTTCACTACACTTTCCCGAAATACGGGATCCGCGTGCTCGGCGAAGGTGCGAAGATAGGAAATATTTACGGCGTATTGAACCCCGTGATCGTTATTTTCTTTGTTCCGACAATAGCCTGGCTCACGAGAAAGTGGAGTGCCTACAAAATGATAACGATAGGCTCTCTGATCTCGGCCGCATCGGTATTTTTCGTCGTTCTGCCTGATGAATTCTACGCTCCGATCGCAGATTCACTCTTCGGCAGACTCATCTGGCAGAAGTGGCTCGCTCTTCCCGACGGCTCATCGCTTTCAACGATCGCGATTTGTCTCGGTCTATGTTTCTTCGTCGTTCTTTTCACGATAGGCGAAGCCATCTGGTCGCCGAGACTCATGGAATACACAGCAAAAATCGCGCCGAAAGGGCAGGAGGCAAGTTACTTAAGCCTTTCGCTTCTTCCGAAATTCATTTCGCAGCCCCTCGTCGCGTGGATGTCGGGAGCACTTCTTTCAGCCTACACGCCTGCAACCGAAGTAGTGAACGAAGCAGGTGTGAAGAGCTTGCAGGTCGGCGATATCTCGCACCACTACATGATCTGGATCTGGGTCGGCGCAGTCGCCGTCATTTCTCCGCTCGGAATGATCCTTTTCGGCAGATTTTTAAGAGGAAAAGAGGAATCTTAGTTAATCTTTAAGGACGCATTCGTATCCGTCCCAGGTGAATTCTTCATAACATTTGAAACGGCATTCGTATGAACTCGATGCCGTATTGTAGCTTCCGAATTCAGAGGGTTCCCAATATGTTCCGTTCCACGTCTGTGTTATGGCCGAAACTGAGTTCCACTGCGCGTTTTCGGGAAGTCCTTTGCATTCGGTCTTTCTGGTGTCTGCGATACATTCAGAACCGTCCCATGTGTAGTGTTTTCCGCAATGGTCGTCTCTCAGGAAATAGTCAGATCTCACGCAGTGGAAGAAACCGTCGGAATTTTTCCCCTCTATGGAAAGGGAAAGGTTTGAATCCAGAGTCCATGCGTAAATTATTATCGGTGAATCCGAAGTCAACGAGGAAGTCCACAGGGTTTTGTGCCAGTTTCCGAGTATGCTTTCAGCTTCACTCTCCGAACAGGTGCAGCTTGTCATCCAGTTGCTGCCGGAAGCACTGGTCATGCCGCCTGATTCGCTGACGGGGCACTCTCCGCCGGTTATCATTTTGGAACAGTTTCTGATCACGCTTCTCATTTCATCGACATTCGGAAGATGCCAGTCGTTGTAACCGCCTTCATCGTAATCGTCGCAGTAAGCCTTTGCGTTGTCACGGTCCATCCGGTTCAGAATTATTTCTGACCAGATCAGTCCTGTCAGCGGGTCTTCACACGGTTTTGTGACATTTGCCCGGCATTTCGGAAGTCCTGAAGGAGTGTAGGAAACGCAATCTTCAGAGTTCCAGACATAGCCTTCCCTGCAGATGAAGCGGCATCTCCCGGTGCTCGATTCGGAATTGAAAACTGCTTTTTCGGAAGGTAGCCAGTTTTCTCCGTCAAAAGTCTGGGTGATTTCGGAAACTATGTTCCATTCGGCGTTTTCGGGAAGGTCTGTGCATGAAACCGTTCTCGAACCGTTTTCCTGCGGGTCATCGCTGTCATCCTGAGGCTCGTCGTTGTCATCCGCGGGCTCTTCGTCTTCTTCTTCCTTCATGCATTTGTTCGTTGCATCGTCGCATACGAATCCGCTTTCACAGTCTCCGCAGAAGAGCGCTTTTAAAGAGCCGTTCACCGTCGCCATAAAGTCTCCGCATTCGACTTTATGCTTTTCACAGATTTGGCTGATCGTTTCTTCGTCAAGAGCGGCAGTCGTATCCTGCGCTGTTTCCTTGCTGCCTGAACCGCATGATGCAATAACGGAAAGCAGAAGTGCCGTTATGATAAAAAATCTTAATTTCATAGTTCACCTCAATAATAAGATTCTCTTACGCAGCGGGCATGTCTTTTCCCGCTTTTTACATCGATATTCACGTCACCTGAAACAAAGTCTAAAAACCATGCGGTCGCGCCGTTGTCATCGGTGTTCAATGAAGATGACCAGAGGGCTTCGCGCTGATCAAGACTGCTGTAGTTGCTGTTTTCAATATTTCCGGAATAGCATTCTTCGCTCGAGCATTCTCCGCAGTAGCACTCATCCGTTCTGCAGTTGTTGAAAGAGAGGCACAGACCGTCAGAGCTTTTTACGCGGCAGTCAAGCTTGTAGACCCAGATATGATCGCATCCGGGGGCAAGCGCCCGCAGTTTGTTGATATCGGGAAGTTCCCAGTCGGAAAAGTCTGATTCCTCAAGTCCCTCGCAGTAGGCTACGGCTTCATCCCATGTCACTTCCTCTTCTGTCCTGGAAGACCAGATGCCGGCATCGTGTTCTGCAATGCATGGGAAGACAGGCACATCATATTCACTGCAGTAAGGGATCAGGACGATAGAACAGTCACTGCCGCTCCACATGTGTTCAGAATCGCATTCGCAGCTGTACTGATCATCGCCCGGCTGCTGGATGCGCGTACACTGCCCGGTGGAATGTTCCATGGCCGTGCATGGATTCGGGTCGCAGGGATCGGGTTCAGGTTCGGGTTTCGGTTCGGGAAGGTCGTTGTTAGTATAAACAGTCTGGTTTTCGCCTCTCACGCAGCGGAGATAGAATTCACTGCTGTTCTGCGCGTATCTGACTCCCGCATTCCTGAAAAGCACTCCCCACGAAGCGTCGTTTTCCTTGCCGTATTCCGAAGAAGACCAGAATCCTTCGGTGTCGCCGAATTTGCTGTATTTGCCGTTTGTATCGTTACTGCAGCCGCATTTTTCGGAAAAACATTCGTCATATAAGCATTCGGTCCTGGCGCTGACGAGACATCCTCCGTTCGGCAGCGTGTTTGTACAGTTCATTATGAGAGTTCTGAGCTCGTCGATGTTGGGAAGTCTCCAGTCTGAATATCCGCCTTCAGTCAGCGTTTCGCAGAACTGGGCCGCATCTTCGTGATTCATTATGAACAGGGCCGTGTCCGACCATATCAGGCCGCTTTGAGCGTCTTTGCACGGAGTCTGATTCGCAGAACTGCATTGCGGCAGCGAGGATTCAGGGATCGGTTCGTCATTGTCGTTCTGCGGCTCTGTGTCATCAGTGTCATCCTGCGGCTCATCAGTATCGTTTTCACTTTTGCATTTGTTTGTCGCATCGTCGCAGGTAAAACCTGTTTTGCATTCGCCGCAGCTGATCTTCTCATAGGAATCGTCGATCTTTACCGTGATCTTTCCGCACTCCGCCTCTCTTTTTTCACAAATCTGCCTGACCGCTTCCTTTTCAGATTCCGGATCGGCCGCCGGAGTAAGTTTTTTCGGATCGTTTTCACAGGAAAAAAGAAAGAGCGAAATGATGAGCAGTGATAATGAGAAAATAATGCT
>CACZFE010000124.1:0-3563 GCA_902780365.1 uncultured Spirochaetales bacterium | reverse complement strand
GCAAATATAACTGAAAAATGCCGTAAAAACAAGTATTTTTTTTTTTTTGATTGAGATTTATGATACGTTTTATTGCACTTTCTTCATCTTTTTGATGATTCCGAAATAGATGTGGATCGTCGTCAGGAAAAATACCGGAATTACAAATGCTGCCGTGATGAGATATCCGACGAGCATTGCAGCAGGACCGATGAGGGCGAGAACAAAGTATACGAAGAGGTAGGTGTCACGTCTTGAGAAGTATTTCAGGAAGTTGAGAAGATCCATTTTTGCATAGATCGGCGCGGTGAGATCGACTCTTTTTGTGACTCTGTCCTTCTTTTCGAACCAGAATGTGAAAGAGAAGATGTTGGTCGTTTTTCTGATGACGATGACGTCGAAATAACTTACAAAGTTGTGGTACCAGTTGATCGCGACCGAGAGCCACGCGATCCATATCGGCCATGTTTCAAGGTAAGGCTGGAGAGCGGCCGACGATACGGGGTTTTCCGTGTAGTAGTGGGCGAGTCCGTAGCCGAGACCGATCGTGAGCGATGTGTTTACGAATGAATCTCCGACTGTGTCGAGCCACTGTCCGAAATCGCTTGTTTTGTAGGTGAGGCGCGCCACTTTGCCGTCACAGTCGTCGATGACTGAGGCTATCTGAGCGCAGAGAGTGCCCAAAATTATGGCGAGGCGCGAGCCGCTGAAAGCGACGAAACCCGACATGACTCCGACTATTATCGAGCACCATGTCACCATGTTAGGCGTGAAGCGCAGCGGGATCCAGAGATTCCTTGTGAGAAATATCGCCATGACCATGTTTATGCTGCGTGAAACAAGGCCGTTCGTTGGTTTGCGCATCTCTTCGAAAAGTTCGAAATCAAGCTGTTTTTTTGCCTCTTTCGAATCAACTACGACGCGATATCCCGGGCCTGTGAATGTCGAAATTTTTTCAGGAAAAACGCCGTTTTTAAGGAATGCGGCGATATTTTCTTTGTGCTTTTCTGCATCGCAGAAACCGAACATTCCCCCTTTTTCGAAGCGGTCTTCATTGCTTTCGAAATACTGCTGCTCGACTGCGAGTTTGTGAATGAAAAAGGCGCCGTTTACAAAAAGCCATTTGCCAGAAAAATCGCGTGTCGTGGTTTCATCAACAGTGACGACTTCCTTCGCGCCGTAAGCCTGTGCAATGTGGATCTGCCTTTCAAGAAGCGTGAGTCCGAGCAGTTTCTTGCTTAGATCGTAGGGAACCTTTTTCCCCGTGTATATTGCGACTGAAAAATCCATAACTCCTCCTTAACTTAAACAACGAACGGCACAAGCGCCGAAAGCGCGAAAAGATATATCGCAAAAGGATAAAGTATAGTTTTTTTCATCATGAAAACGAGAAGTTTGAGTGCCGCCAGACTTGCGATAAACGAAACAACAAAGCCGACGATCGAAGGAACCGGGTCGATCATGGCAAAACCGCCTTTCACAACTTCAAGGAGAAGCGCCCCTAAAATCGCGGGGATCGCAAGCATGAACGAAAATTCAACTGCTTCCGCGGCGGGAATTTTTCTGAAAAGTGCGCCTGTTATCGTCGAGCCTGAGCGCGAAACACCGGGAAGGACAGCTATTCCCTGAAAAAATCCGATGACAAGGGCGTCTTTAAGTGTTATTTCTTTGTCGGGAACCGCTTTTTTGAAGAAAGACTGCGCCAGAAGCAGCAGTATCGCCGTGAAAGCAAAGGCGACCGTGAGATAAACAGGCTCTTCCTTGATAGATTTCATCATCGGCTTCGTCACAAAAAGCATCGCGGTCGTCACGATCGTTGCCGCAAGGATCATAAGAACATACTTGTGCGACTTGTTGAATTTGAATGACACGCACTCTTTAGCAAGATTGAATAGTTTCTTTCTGAAAAAAATGAAGACCGCAAGAAGCGACGCCACATGCAGCAGAATGTCGTAAAGAAGCGGAACATCCTTGTGTCCGAGCAGTTTTTCAACGAGAACCAGGTGTCCCGAAGAACTTACAGGCAGAAACTCCGTGAGCCCCTGCAGGATTCCCAGAATGATTGAATCAATGATCGTCATTGTTATGCCTCCTTATTTTGCCTTGATTCTCCCTCTAAGTTAGAGGGAGTGTCGCTTTGCGACGAGGGCGTGTGTTTGTATTTATAGTCTTTTGTTGCATTTTATTCCTCAAACGGACAAACATTATTTTCTTTGCAGTAACACTCCCAGTCACGAAGAGTGAAAGAGACCTCACCTTTATAAAGCTGCCACTTCCCTGAAAATGTCGGGAAAGCCATATCTTCTGTAGGCCAGTCATGTTTGACAGGACAGTAAAGTTTGTTTTTGTCAAAACGGTAGAAACACCCGACAAGGTTGCTTGGTTCTTCAGGAGGAATTGATGTTGCCATCATCAAATTAGCTTCGATTTTATTCGGTCTTGCCAGCCTTCCGACAACAATTTCTTTGTAAATCGGTTCTTTTCCGTCTTCAAATTTGACTTCAACGAGAACTCCTCCGGGCAGTGTGTAGCTGTAAAAAACAAGTCTGTTTTTGTCATTTTCATCAATTCTCGGGCTGTGACCGAGTTCATATCCGCTATCAAGTTTTCTCGTCACTTTTATGCACTCTTTTATGCTTGATGGATATTTGCTCAGGTCGCAGTAATATATCTGCCTTTCTGCAACATCATCATTTATGATGAATGAAAGCCTGTCGTCAACGATGTTTCCTTCCTGAACTTTGCCGATATTGAGGCTGTGCCATTCCCAGTTGTCGGCTTTTGCGTATTTGACATCGCACCTGCCGTCCTTACCTTCACATACCTGAATCAAAGCCCAGTCTTTGCCGACAAATGGCGGGCGGGAGAAATTTGAATTGTGATTTTTATTGTCGTACACAAATTCATAAAAATATTCATCTCCTTTTTTTAAGACGGAAATAACGTAAGTTTGGTGTCCTGAATCATTCCATGCTCTAGTGTTGGAAACGAGAACCACATATCTTCCGCGATTGAAAATATGGGGAGCGAAGTTCGCCCCTAAGGTTGTATATTCATCTTTTTCAGGATCATATTCAACAGTCCTGCCTGCATGATAGCTATACTCCATTTCCATTCCCACAAGGCCTTCGCTCATTCCGTGACTCCAAATAACCCCCATGTCTGCTCTATACCCATGAACCGTAACATTTCTGTCACAAACACTTCTTAAGCCAGAATCGGTGTCTGATGTCATATCCGGCAATTTACATGGCCAAGGATAGCATTCCCGCTTACTGTATTGACCTGGGTTCTCTTTTTCAGCTTTAAGATAAACCTGATATTCGTCCCAGTTGTCCCATTCCCAGATGTTGCGGACACACTGTGGATCGTTTTCGGTCGGAGTGTCGCAGCCGGGACGGCAGAATGTCGGCTTGCCGTTCGCATCTTTGAAAGGAAAGGGAGTTTTGATCGTGTTTTCGTTGTAGCGAAGATCAAGGCATTCGACCTTTTCAGATGTGTCGGAATTTGTGTCAGTATCTGTTGTTTCATCAGAATCGTCAACGATTTCAGAACCTTGGGAGTCTGAATCGTCATCAACTGTT
>CACZFE010000123.1 GCA_902780365.1 uncultured Spirochaetales bacterium | reverse complement strand
CTTTTTTTTGCCTGAAATATGCTAAGATATCAAAGGTTTCTTTTGTTTGCACTGAAAAATGTGCGCTGTGTTTTGCGTGCAAAATCAATATGTTGTATGCTCTTACTAAAGAAATTTTGTGGAAAAACTATATAATTGAATAAAAATCTCAATAATGTTGAAAAAATGTGGAAAAACCATCATATTTTGTTTGATTAGCAGCTAATTATTGCTAATTGGAGCTAAGTTTGAATAAAGTGGATAAAAATCTGAGCGGACCGCAGGAAAAAGCGGTCAAAACGACGGAAGGAGCAGTCCTTGTTTTTGCCGGCGCCGGTTCCGGAAAAACACGCGTTATAACCCATCGGATAGCATGGCTTGTGGAAGGAAAAAATGTAAGTCCCGAGAACATTCTGGCAGTCACTTTCACGAACAAGGCGGCGAAAGAGATGCGCGAAAGGCTTCATTCGCTTTTGGATTCGGAAGAAAAGTCCTCGGGAATCACAATATGTACTTTCCATGCGCTCGGACTTTCGATCCTGCGCGCCGAGCATGAAAAAATAGGATATCCGGCTGATTTTACTATATATTCACCTTATGAACAGAGTGAACTGATGAAGCGTGTCATGGCCGATGAAAAAATCTCTTCAGAGCGTTTTTCGTCCCAGGCGATAGTTTCGGCTATTTCAAAAATGAAGAACGATCCTTCTCTTCGTGAAAAGAGTTCATTTCTTGTTTCCAACCTTACAAATGCTGTTGCAAACAGGCTTTTTGAGCCTTACTGCAGAGCCATGAAAGTCCGGGCTGCACTTGATTTCGACGATTTGATAGCGCTCACGGTCGGAATATTGAAAAACGATGATGCCGTCAGGATGAAATATGCGAAAAAATACAAATATATAATGGTCGACGAATATCAGGATACCAACAGCGCACAGTTCGAGTTCGTAAAACTTCTTTCGTCTGTCCACAAAAACATCTGCGTAGTAGGCGACGACGACCAGAGCATCTACAGCTGGCGCGGCGCGAATGTTGAGAATATC
Source organism: uncultured Spirochaetales bacterium (assembly GCA_902780365.1). Taxonomy (GTDB): domain Bacteria; phylum UBP6; class UBA1177; order UBA1177; family UBA1177; genus UBA1177. Next base: position 4,561 of record CACZFE010000123.1, on the reverse strand, counting down.
CTTAATTTCGAGCGTGATTTCGAAAATGTCACGATAGTAAAACTTGAAGAAAACTACCGTTCGATTTCGGAAATAGTCGATACAGCAGGAAAACTCATAGCGCACAATACGAAACGCAGCCCTAAAAAGTGCTTTGCATCGAGAAACGGAGAGACCGGCGAGGGGATAAAGGTCGTAAAGAAGCAGAACGAGAAGGAAGAGGCTGAGTTCGCGGCGCAGGAAATAATGAAGTGGAAGTCTGACGGTTTGAAATACAACGATGCCGCCGTGATCGTCCGGGCGAATTTCCAGACACGCCTTTTTGAGGTAGCGTTTTCACAGTTCGGCATTCCGTTTGTAGTTGTCGGAGGCAGCCGCTTTTTCGAAAACAAAGAAATCAAGGATATTCTGGCATACATCAGGATCCTTCTCAATCCGCACGACGAGATAAACCTTCGCAGGATAATCAACTATCCGGTGCGCGGGATCGGCAGCGGTACGATGGAAAAGTTTTTTTCAGTTTCTGCTTCTATGAAACTTCAGCCGATGCAGCTTATCGAGGATTTCGGCATATACAAAACGCTTTTCAGCGCTGAACAGGCGTCTTCTCTCGGCGGTTTTTCAGCTTTGATCCATGAGCTTAAGCAAAAATTCGAATCGGCTGATCCGATGCAGTTCACAGCCTTTTTGATTCAGAAAACAGGCATTGAGACCGAAATAAGAAAAAGTGCCGAAAGTGAAGAAGTGGCAAGGATAAAACTCGACAACATCTCTGCTTTTTTCGATGCCGTTTCAACCGATCCGTCGCTTCCCGAGCACAAGACCGCGCGCCCGTTCTTTGCCCGTTTTGTGAACAATGTCTCGCTTTTGGGAAGCGGAGAAGAGGAGAGCCGCGCCGGGAAAGTGACGATAATCACAGCTCACAGCGCGAAAGGGCTCGAGTTTGAAAGAGTTTTCATCCCCGGATTTTATCAGGGCGGATTTCCGAACCACCTTGCGATAGAGGAATTCAACGTCGACGAAGAGCGCAGACTTGCCTATGTCGCTTTCACACGGGCGAAAAAACTGCTCGTGATAACGATTCCCGAAACCGTTTCATTTCGCGGCAATACAAGAAAAACCGAACCGTCAGTCTTTATCAAAGAAGCGGAACTCAACGGCGAAAAATACGGCGGACCGCCGATAGATCCGAACAAAATGATCGAAGCAATGCTCGCAAAACTCAGAAAAGGATAAGAATTTTCCCCTCGCCACACTGGAGAGGGGAATAAAAGGGGTGAGGTCTTGAAGGCTTGTCTCTAAATTGCGGTTTAGAAGTAAAGGTCTCTTTTGCCTTTTTCGATTTCGCCGAGAAGTTCCTGAGTTTTCGCTCTTCTTTCAGGATTTTCGATATCTTCCATAAGTTTGACGAGAAGTTTTTCGCCTTTTGCCTTGGTTTCCGGCGAAGCGAAGTCTTCGAGATACTCTTTGAACGTGAGCATTCCGTTCGGAAGGCAGAATTCGTGGATAAGTCCGGGTTTCGCGAGATCCATGAAATCAGCTCCTACGCGGCCTCTGCGGTAACATCCTGTGCAGAATGAAGGAATGTAGCCGCCGTCGATGAGCGAGGAAACGACTTCGTCAACACTTCTGTGGTCGCCGAGCGAGAACTGTGCGCCTGCTTCGTCTTCCTCGTATCCGCCGGGATTGGTTCTGCTTGCAGCGCTGACCTGGCTGACACCGTAGTGGAGAAGGCGAGTTCTGATCTTGTCGTTTTCACGGGTCGAAAGGATGATCCCGGTGTAGGGAAGCGAAAGCCTGATTACAGCGACTAAAAGCATGAATTCGTCGTCGCTTACCGGATGCGGGATGTTGTATGAAAGCGGTGCGCCTTCTGCCGGTTCGATTCTGGGAACGCTGACAGTGTGCGGTCCGATTCCGTAAGTCTTGTCAAGGTGTTTGGCGTGCTCGAGAAGTGCAAGAGTCTCGAAACGGTAGTCGGTAAGTCCGAAAAGTGCGCCGATACCGACATCGTTGAGTCCTGCGCGGAGAGCTCTGTCCATAACGAGAAGTCTCCAGCCGTAGTCAGCCTTGAGGCCGCTCGGATGGAAAGTGGGATAAAGTTTTTCGTCGTATGTTTCCTGGAAGCAGATGTACGTTCCGATCTTCTCGTTCTTCAGAAGTCTGAAGTTGTCTTCGCTCTGAGGCGCGATCTCGACGTTGATTCTGCGGACAGTATTGCCGTTCCAGTTTGTCTCATAGACTTTTCTGATTGAGTGAGCATAGTATTCAACATCCGTTGCTCTCGCTTCGCCGCCGATGACGAGAAGTCTTTTGTGCCCCATTTTGAGGAGCAGTTTTGTCTCGTCCTGGATCTGCTCGTCGGTGAGTATTGCACGTTTGAGTGCGGTGTTATCCTTTCTGAACGAGCAGTAAACGCAATTGTTCGTGCAGACGTTGCCGAGATAAAGCGGCGCAAAGAGGACTATTCTTTTGCCGTAAATTATCTCTTTTGCTTTTCCCGCAGCTTCGAAAACCTTGTTGCGCTGTTTTTCGTCCTTGATGTTGAGAAGAATAGCAGCGTCTTTGAGGTCGAGACCTTTGAGCTGCATTGCACGGTTGAGGACTTCGTCAACCTGGCTGTCCGTTACTTTCTGGTCGATAAGACCGTAGAGTTTCTCACGGTCGATAAAGATTTTTTCAGTGTTCAGCGACTTCATTTTCAACTCCGTCTTCTTCAACATACTTGCTTAAAACAGACTTGACTTCGAAGCCTTGAAGTTTGCCGACCTTTCCGGTAAGCGAGGAAATCCTGTCTGTCGTGCCATGGACGACAAGCGAGATAACCTGAGCTCCGGGAAGCCCGAGATTGAGACCCATTCTGCCGACGATGATATCACCGTGCTGTGAAAGGACTGTGTTTAACTTTGAAACGTTTTCTTTTTCGGTAACAACGATCAGAACCGATCCGACTCTCTTTTCCATCAGACACCTCTTTTGGATAAGTTAATAAAAAGATCTTTGATGCCGACCATCGGCATCTCAGTGGGCGGATGATACGGTTCAAAAGGGGCTTGTCAAATAAATTCGGCGCAAATACGGCTAAATTTTCAATCTTCTTCTTCCGTCAGTTTTTCGTAGATGAATTTTTTGATTTTCGTTATGTCATCAGTGTCGAAAGCATCGTAGAAAAAGCCTTTGCGCAAAGGCCGCTTGATTTTGATTTTTCCTTTTTTTGAAAAGAGGGGGATGATGCTCTTCTTGTCGCAGCCGCTTCCGAGAAGGAGTTCGTCTACGAATTTTTTCTTCGCTTCCCATCCGTTTTCGGTGGAGTCTATGATGTGGAGGATAAGGTCTGACGCTGCGATCTCGGAAAAAGTCGAGTTGAACGCGTCTGTTATGTCTTTCGACATGTTGGAGATGAAGCCGACCGTATCAAGGAGAAAAAACGGTTTTCCGAAAAGGCTGAACTTTCTGATTTTCGGGTCTATGGAGCTGAAAAATCTGTCGCTTTCTCTGGTTGCCTCTTCGTTTAGAAGAGCGTTGAAAAGTGTCGATTTCCCGGCATTCGTGTAGCCGACTATCGCTATCGTCGGGATCTGGTTCTTCTTTCTGAATTTGCGCTGGAATTCAAGGCGCGAGAACTCGTTTTCAAGCTGTTTACGCACGTTTTTCTCTTTGTTTTTGAGAATACGTTTCCGCTCTTCTTCTTTCGTTTCGCCCGGTCCTTTGAGCCCGATACCGCCTTTTATCCTGCTCAATCCTGTGATTTTGTTTCTGAAGGCGGCTTTTTCCTTTGAAAGAACGGCACTCGCAAGTTTCAGTTTTCCGCCTGTTCCTTCGGCGCGGGCGTTGAATATAGAAATGATCAGGTCGTCGCGGGAAAGGACAGTGAGTTTTGTTGCTTTCTCAAGTTTTGAGAGAAAAGCGGCTGTCGTTTCCGCAAAAATGATCATGTTTTCGACTTCAGTTGCTGTTTTGAGCAGTTCAAGGATCCGGTTTATCCCGTTTTTAAGCGACTGCACCGAGATGATGAAGGACTCCGTTATCGAAAATCCGGCGTCTTCGGCAAGTTTTATATTTTCGGCGATTTCCGAAGAAGTGCTTTCTGAAGAGAAAAAGGCGGCTGTAGGATTTTCCGGGACTTCTGTTTCGGAAGGCTCTTTGAAAAGAAAAAACGGCGAAGAAAGTTTATGGATTTTTGAGAGATCTTTGTAAAAAAAAGTGATGTTTTCCGGGATTTTTTCATCATCGTGTTCGATGATCCCGAGATGTTTTATGAGTTTTCCGTCCATAAAACTTTTGATCCCGGCTATTTTCGGGGCAGTTTTCGCGGCGATCAGAAGTGTGTCGAAGTCGTTCGACGCTTTCAGTTTTTCGAGAAAGTCGGAAAGATCCCAGTTCGAGACAAATATTCGGCTATGAGTGACAGTTCCTTTTGAAAGAAACATCAACTTTATTGCGTTTAAAGGGTTTTCTTTAATAATTTTAAGGACTTGGTCTTGGCTGAAAATCAATCGTAAATCCTGAATTTGTTAAATTGTTCGCCAAAATTTTCTTCGCATTCTGCTAAATACGAATCGATTTCGTGACTCGAAGCGAA
>CACZFE010000122.1 GCA_902780365.1 uncultured Spirochaetales bacterium | reverse complement strand
AGAAGGTTCTTCTGAGTTTTCAGCTCTGTTTTGTTCAGTTTTATTACTGCCATTTACTTATCCCATTTACCGTATTTCTCAATCCATGTGTTTTTGAGACCTGTCTCGTTGCGGTCGAAGCACTGAGCGAGGATCGTCCAGCCGAGGTCAAGCTGTTCCTCGATGTCGAGGTTGACCTGGAGGTCCATCATCTTCTTCTCGAATGTTTCTGCGTAAGCAAGAAGTTTCTTGTCCCAGCCTGAAAGTCTGAAGCCCATCGACTCTCTGTCACGCGCCTTTTTAGCGTCGGCGTAAAGCCTGATCATCGCGTTTGCAAGGTCGCCGTGGTCTTCTCTCGTAACTTTTCCCATGACCTGCTGTTTAAGACGGCTGAGCGAGCCGAACGGGTCGATCCTGCCGCCGTGGAGATAGAACTGGCCTTCCGTGATGTAGCCCGTGTTGTCGGGAACCGGGTGGGTGACGTCGTTACCGGGCATCGTGGTTACGGCGATGATCGTGATCGAACCTGATCCTTCGATGTCTACTGCCTTTTCGTATCTCGAAGCGAGGTCGGAGTAGAGCGAACCCGGATAACCGCGGTTCGAAGGAACCATATCCATAGAAATCGAGATCTCTTTGAGCGAGTCGCTGAAAGAGGTCATATCGGTAAGAAGAACGAGGACGTTTTTGTCCTTGATAGCGAACTGTTCCGCAGCAGCAAGCGCCATGTCGGGAACGAGGACGCACTCAACGACCGGGTCGGAAGCGAGGTGGATGAACATCGAAGTCTTTTCCATAGCTCCCGTTCTCGTGAAGTAGTCCTTGAAGAACTGGTAGTCGTCGAATTTAAGTCCCATTCCGCCGAGGATGATGATGTCGGCATCTGTCTGGCTCGCGATTCTTGCAAGAAGTTCGTTGTAGGGCTCGCCTGAAATCGAGAAAATAGGAATTTTCTGGCTGATGACGAGCGCGTTGAACATGTCGATCATCGGGATGTTCGTTCTGACGAATCTCTTCGGGACGATTCTTTTCGACGGGTTGAATGAAGGACCGCCGATGTCGATTTTTTCAGCCATGATCTCGGGGCCGTTATCGATCGGTTCGCCGCTGCCGTTGAAGACTCTTCCGAGCATACTTTCGCCGCAGTTTACCTGCATCGGCTTGCTGAGGAAACGGATCTGGTCGCCCGTGCCGACACCTTTCGTTCCGGCAAAAATCTGGAGGCTGACTCTGTCGCCGTTGAAACCGATGACCTGTCCCAGAGTCGATCTGCCGTCGCTCATTTTGATCTGGGCAAGCTCTCCCAGCATAACGCCTTCGGCTCTTACCTGAGCGATACTTCCTTTGATTCTTTCAATTCGGTTGTATGTCTTTACCATCTTATTCCCCCTCAATCATGTTGAGTATTTCCTGTTTCTTTTCGCCGTAGATCGAAGCTTCACGCGGCAGGTAGTTGAGCTGGATTATCTTGTCGGTGAGGTCGAGGAAGTAGTTTCTCGCCTTTTCCCTGTCGTCGAACTTGAAGTTCTTGTCGAGGACTTTCGAGATGATGCCCAGCTGCTCGTTCTGTCTGTCCATGCTCAGGCCTGCAATACCCTCGGTGACCATATCGTCGATGCTGATACCTTCTTCGCCGACGACCGACATCTTTTTGCCGATATCGTCGCTTTCGATGATCATTTTCTGCGCTTTTTCGATGATTTTGATCCTTTCTTTCATCTTGTCGTCACCGTGAGCCGCGAATCTCTCGCCGTATTTCGACCAGCTGATGAGAGGATCGATTGCCGGGAATCTTCTTGCGTCCGATCTCTGTCTGCTGAGGCCGAGGAAGCATCCTACGACTGCAAGAGTCGAAAGGGTTACCGGCTCTTCGAAGTTGCCGCCTGCGGGGCTTACCGATCCGCCGATCGTAAGCGAACCCTGCTCGCCGTTGTAGAGTTTGATCACGCCGGCTCTCTCGTAAAGTTCCGAAATTCTGGAAGCGAGGTAAGCCGGGAACGCCTCTTCGCCCGGGATCTCCTCAAGTCTTCCCGACATTTCACGGAGAGCCTGAGCCCATCTCGAAGTCGAGTCTGCGAGAAGAAGGCAGTCGATACCCATCTGTCTGTAGTATTCAGCGATCGCGACGCCCATGTAGATCGAGCTTTCACGTGCAGCAACAGGCATTGAAGAAGTGTTGCAGATGATGCAGGTCCTGTCCATGAGCTTCTTTCCGGTCTGCGGGTCGTCAAGGTGCGGGAATTCACGAAGAATTTCAACAACTTCACCTGCGCGCTCGCCGCATGCAACGATGATAACTATCTGAGTTGTAGCATATTTTGAGATCTGGTGCTGAAGGACTGTTTTGCCTGCGCCGAACGGTCCGGGAGTGCAGAACGTTCCGCCTTTAGCGACAGGGAAAGGTCCGTCGATGATGCGCTGCGAAGTTACAAGCTGTTCGGTCGGAAGAAGTCTTTCTCCGAAACGGAGCGCGAACTTTGCAGGCCACATATTTATCATGTTGACCGAGCGGATGTTTCCCTTTTCGTCTTCGATTTTCGCGATTTCCTGCTCGACCGTGTATTCGCCTGGAGCCGCTATCGACTTGACTATGCCTTTACCTATAAAATTGAAAGGAACCATGATCTGATGCTTGATGTTCTCTTCGGGGACCCAGCCCAGGAAGTGCGCTTTGTAGACTGTGTCGCCGACTTTTGCCGTCGGATTCCACTGCCATTTGATGTTGCGTGGAAGGGGGGGAAGGTAGATACCTCTTTTAAGGAAATATCCAGCAGCTTCAGCAATATCCTCGAGAGGATTCTGAAGACCGTCGAAGACTCTCTTCAAAAGTCCCGGTCCAAGTTCTACGGAGAGAAGATCTTTCTCGAAAACGACCTCGTCGCCGTATCTGATGCCGTCGGTCGGCTCGAAAATCTGGACTTTCGCTTCGTTTCCGTTGATCTCGATGACCTCGCCTTTGAGCGACTGTCCGCCGGTCTTGACGAAAACAACTTCGTTCTGACGGATCGTTCCGTCAAATCTTACGGTGACAAGGTTTCCCTGCGCCGCAATGATTATCCCTTTGGTTTTTTCATCCATTTGCAAGTCTCCTATCAGTAATTTCCATTGATTATATTTTCCAAAATCTTCATTCCGGCTTCGTCGCTCTGAGTCATCCAGCGGTCTTTCATCTGGAAAGCGATGATGTATCCGTAGATGATGTGGTCGGCGAAAGGCTTTTCCTGACCAACTTCTTCAAGAAGGCTGAAGCGGATCCTGTCGAGCTCCTTCTCAACTTCGTCCGGAGTCTTTTCCTTGTCAAAAAGTGCAGCTATTTCAGCAACTTCCGGGAAATAGCCTTTAAGCCCGAGGTCTGCGTTGTTCCTGTTTTCAAGGATGAGTTTCACCGCGTCAGGATCGCCTTTTAAGTGCTTGTCGAGATCTGTGCCGTTTTTCAGCATTCTCAAAGCCGAAACAACAGTGTAGACCGTCATCATGTTAGCGCCGTAGCGTGCCAGGAACGGGTTTTTGTTTGCGGACATCCAGGTGTAGTAGCCGGTGTAAAGCTCTTCGATTTTCGCGTTTCTCTCTTCGTTCGTCTTCGCCGACTCAAAGAAATCATCAATAAATTCGGGATATTCGTCAGGAATGTTGTGTCTCGGGTCATCGACGAAAAGTTCAAGCTCTTCAGGAGCAGTTATGCCGGCACGGAAAAAGCAGTTTTCTTTTCCATCTTCAGCGGCAAGCCTTGATTTGACGATGAGCTCGATATTTCTGATGTCGTCGAGAAGAAGGATCGAGCGGATCCCCTCGCGCAGAGGCTCAAGCTGCATGTCGAATTCCTCGAGAAGCTCGGTCAGAGTGCACGGAAGGTCGCCGTCCCAGGTGAGCTGGGGCAGAGCCGCTATCGTGTAGTGATTAAACTTCATGCTTAATCACCCCGCTATTTCGAGAAGAGAGCTTTTCTAAGTTCGGGTCTGATGTATTCAGTAAGCAGTTCAACGACCGATTCATCGGTGAAATCGTAGCGGAGAGCTCCGTTTGCCGCGATTACAGCGAATCCCGAAGGAAGCGTTTCGTCGCTGAGCTTGATCTCTTTCGCGCCGAGCGAATCGATCTGGCTTTTAACATAAGCTGAAAGTTTGTCTTTAAGTGCAGCAGGAAGTTCTACCGAGAACGAGCCTTTGTCTGCATATATTTTAAGGAATTCCGAAACGAACTCTTTAATGAGTGCTTCGCTGTTCATAGCCTCTTTTACAGGAGTTGCGACAGCCGCCGTGAGAACCTCTTTCTCGAGAACGAGTTTGAGCTTGTCAACAGACTGTTTTGCCGCGATCTTAAGAGCCGATTCTGTGTTGTGTTTCATCGTCTCGGCTTCTTTTTTCGCGTTTTCGATTATCGATTCTGCCTCTTTTTTAGCATCTGCAATGATTTTTGCTGTTTCATTTTTCGCATCGGAAATAATAGCAGTTTATTCCTGTTCGGCAGGCTCGAGACCGGAAGATTTAAGCAAATCGGTGATGTCCTTGATTTTGCTGTCGGTGACATTGAGTTTCGTGTTTTGAGCTTCGCCCATTTTAACCTCCAAAAAATATGTTTAAAAACATTGCAACGGCGGTTATCTTAATTTCGGCGTAACAAAAGTCAAATAAAAGAAAGTTATTGAAATTGCTGAATAAAATAGACTGGTTGCATGGAGGTTGAATTGTCTTTTTTTACCAAATGACTTTTTTGTTCGAATTTTTTGTAATGCATCAAAGCTGAACAGCACGGGCATTATCCGCGTCTGCTTGTGTTCAGAAGCCCTTTCAGCCACTTTCCTGTGAGTGATTCCTTGTTTTTGACGATTTCTTCGGGAGTTCCTGCCGCGACTATTCTGCCGCCCTGATCTCCTCCTTCGGGGCCGATGTCGATGATGTAGTCGGATGACTTGATTATGTCGAGATTGTGTTCGATCACGATGACAGTTGAGCCTTTCTGAACGAGCTGGTTGAGGATGGCGATAAGTTTTTTCACGTCGTCGAAGTGAAGTCCTGTGGTCGGCTCGTCAAGGATATAGATCGAGCTGTCGGAGCGTTTTTTTGAAAGTTCTTCGGCAAGTTTTATTCTCTGCGCTTCTCCGCCCGAAAGGGTGTGCGCCGGCTGTCCGAGCTTGATGTAGCCGAGTCCTATTGAATTCAGAAGGTCGAGTTTCCGCTTTATCGCAGGGAAGGGGGCGAAGATCTCAGCCGCTTTCGCGACATCTGTTTCAAGAATGTCGTGAATGTCATAATCCTTGAATTTTATTTGCAAAGTCTCGTCGCTGAAGCGTTTCCCGCCGCAGTCGGGGCATCTGACGAATGTGTTCGGCATGAAGTTCATCTCGATCTTGATGATCCCGGCTCCCTGGCAGGTTTCGCATCTGCCGCCTTTGACGTTGAATGAGAAACGGCTTGCTTTGTAACCGCGCGCCTTTGCTTCGGGCATTGCCGCAAACAGATCTCTGATGTATCCGAACAAACCGACATAAGTCGCCGGATTCGAGCGCGGTGTCCTGCCGATCGGGGACTGGTCAATCTCAATTAGTTCGTCGATTTTTCCGTTTATTTTTATGCTCTTGAAGTCGGCTTTCTCCTTTCGCAGAGCGGGGATGAGCGTTTCCATTACGAGCGAGCTCTTTCCGCTTCCCGATACTCCCGTTACGGAACAGAAGACGCCGAGCGGGATTTCAGCATCGACATTTTTGAGGTTGTTGGTCGTGACTCCCGAAAGTTTGATCCAGCCGGTCGGTTTTCTGCGGGTTTGAGGGACTTCGATAGTCTTTCTTCCGCTTAAATAGTCGGCTGTGAGCGATTTTTTCACATCGAGGATATCTTTCGAAACGCCAGCGAAAAGAAGTTCGCCCCCTTTTTCTCCGGCGCCGGGTCCTAAATCAACGAGAAAATCGGCTGCTTCGATTATTTCCTTATCGTGCTCGACAACTATCACGTTGTTGCCTATATCGCGGAGATTCTTTAACAAATTCACCAGCTTATCGGTGTCGTTCGGGTGAAGTCCGATGCTCGGTTCGTCCAGAACATAGGTGACTCCGGTAAGAGCGGAGCCGATCTGGCTTGCGAGATTTATCCTCTGCGCTTCTCCGCCCGAAAGCGAGTTGGTTTTTCGGTTCAGAGTCAAGTATCCGAGCCCAACCGAGTCGAGAAATTTAAGGCGCGAGCGGATCTCTTTGAGCGGTTTTGCCGCGACTTCGCGCTCGAATTCGGAAAATCCGAAAAATTTGTCGTCCGAAAGTTTTTTGTAAAGTTCGCGCACCGGGATCTCGCACATTTCAAAAATGTTGAGCCCGCCGATCGTGACCGAAAGGGCTTTTTTGCTGAGTCTTTTTCCGCCGCATTCGGGGCAGACGCCTTCCGCGAGGAATTTTGACAAGTCTTCGCGCACAGCCTCCGATTCGCTCTCTCTCCAGCGGCGTTCCAACGACGGCATGAGCCCTTCGTATTTTTTCGTCATATTGAATTTGGTAGTTTTTGTGCTTATCGAGAAGTCGATTTCGTCTGCGGAACCGTATAGAACCGCGTTCTGGACTGTTGTCGAAAGCTGGTCGAAGGGGAGTTTCGGATCTTCGCCGTAGTGTTCGATCACTTGTTTTATATTGTATTTTGTGAATGCCCAGAGGTCGGGGAACGCTTTATTCACAGGCTGTGACGGATCGACAAGCACTTTATTGACATCCATGTAAGTCCGCGTGCCGAGGCCGCTGCATTCGGGGCAAGAGCCTGCCGGGTTGTTGAAGGAAAAAGTGCGCGGCTCGATTTCGTCGTAGTAGATGTCGCAGTATGGGCAGGCGAAATTCTCGCTGAAAAGTTTCTCTTCGCCGTCGAGTTCTTTGACGATCATTTTGCCGTTTCCTTTTTTGAGAGCCGTTTCGACCGAGGCCTGGACTCTCGCCGCGTCGGTGTCGGGTTTGATAGCGAGCCTGTCAACGACAAGGTTGATGTCGTGCTTTTTGTATTTGTCCAGTTTAGGCATTTCTTCGTCAAGACGATATTCTGTTCCGTCAATGATTATGCGGAGATAGCCTTCCTTGTTCAAGTCTTCGAAAAGTTTTTCGTAAGTTCCTTTCCTGCCGCTGACTACTGGCGACAAAACGAGGATTTTCTTGCCGGTTTTGTTGAGGATGAGTTCGACGATCTTGTTTGCCGGGGTCTTTGTGATCTCGCGTCCGCAG
>CACZFE010000121.1 GCA_902780365.1 uncultured Spirochaetales bacterium | reverse complement strand
GGAAAATGTCGAAAAAATTCAGGAGTATCTTGACACAAATCTCAAGAACATCCGATTTAAACTCGCCGCGCACCTGAGCAGACTTAAAGTCGTTCCCGAAATAAAGTTCGTCTATGATGATTCTGTCGACCGTGAGATAAGACTGGAAAAAATTTTTGAAGCAATAAAAAACGATTGATGCTTTGGAGAGATAAATGGCTCGAAAGAAAAAATTCGACTTTAAATCAGCAAAATTCCGGAAAATATTGAAAATTTCTTTGATTGCGGCTGCCGCGCTCTTTGTCGTTTCTGTTGTTGCCGCAGTTTCGATCTATTTTAAATTCAAAGCGGAACTTCCTGCCATCAACACGGTGAGTGACTACAAACCGGATGCGGGGACAAAAGTTTACTCTTATGACGGTGAGCTTATTGCCGAATTTTACTACGAAAATAAAAGAAATATCGTTCCATACGACAAAATTCCAGAAAAACTGCGTCTCGCGTTTGTTGCAGGCGAGGATTCATCGTTCTATTCGCACCACGGTATCGATCCGCTCGGCATTGTCCGTGCAGCATTCAAATATCTGACGACAGGCATAAAGCAGGGCGGAAGTACGATAACTCAGCAGCTTTCGAAGTCGTTTGTCGGAACGGAAAGAACTTTCAGCCGTAAAATAAAGGATATGATCCTTGCGATGGAGCTGGAAAAACATCTTTCGAAAGAAGAGATCCTCTATCTTTACCTGAACGAAGTTTACTTGGGAAGCGGAGCATACGGCGTTGAGGCGGCGTCGCGCAAATATTTCAGCAAGCACATCTGGGAACTCGACATCGATGAAATGGCGATCCTTGCCGGCCTTCCGAAATTTCCTTCGGCTGCGTCCCCGCTGCTCAATCCAGACAAGGCTCTTCGCCGCAGAAACTATGTTCTCAAAAGGATGTATGAAGACAAATATATCACGAAATCCGAATACGATGAAGCAATGTCTAAACCGATAAAAACAAATCCGCAGAAAGAACTTTTTCTCGACAAGGCTCCTTATTTCAGCGAAAAAGTCAGAAGGTATCTGCTTGACAAATACGGTTTCGACAAACTTTATAAAGAAGGACTCACGGTCCAGACGACTGTCGATATGCGTGCTACGCAGTTCGCTCACGAGGCGATTTTTTACGGGATCCGCGAGCTTTCGAAGCGTCAGGGATATGCAAGAGGCGAGGAGGACAGCTACAAAAAAGGCGATAAATTCTCCGGTGAAGTGACAAATCCGCTTTATTCGATAAACATCAAAAAAGACCTCGAAACTTATTTGAAAATGCATGAGAAAAATTTCGGAAAAATCACCGAAGACTCGATTCAAAGCGGAGTTTACTATCAGGGTGTCGTTCTTGAAACTGCCGAAAAAAGCGCTCTCGTCCAGGTCGGCGAAGTCAAACGCAACATCTATCTTGAAGATCTCGGTTGGGCTCATCCGTGGAGCGCTACCGGTTCCTACGCGGTTGTAAAATCGGTCAAGGATGTTTTCAAACCTGGCGATGTAATTCTTGTGAGGGCGACCGACAAAGCGGGAACGCGCGACCAGTTCGACTTCCGCAACTATTCAAAGAAACTCGGAAAGGATTTTTATTTTGTTCTTGAACAGATCCCAGCTTCCCAGGCCGCGATAATCGTAAAAGACCCTTATTCCGGCTATGTCAAGGCGCTTATGGGCGGTTATGATTTTGAAATCAGCGAATTCGACCGCACGACGCAGGCATGCCGTCAGCCGGGAAGCTCGATAAAACCTATTTTCTACACGCTGGCGCTTGAAAAACGGAACGGCAGACAGCCGCTTCTCACTCCGGCATCGATGGTCCTCGACGCGCCTGTAACAGTTACCGATACAAATTTCAAGCCGGCGAACTTCGAGAACACTTTCAAAGGCGAGGTCACTGTCTGGGAAGCGCTTATCCACTCGATGAATACTCCGGCAATCAGAGTTTTGCAGAAACTCGGGCTGCGCGATGCGATAGACGGAGCGAAGGCTTTAGGTATCAAAAGCGAGATAAAGCCTGAATTCGGCAGTATGCTCGGTTCAAGCTGTCTCACGATCGATGAACTCACCGACGCTTACGGTCACTTCCCGAACATGGGAAAGGCTCCGCACACGACATACATCAGAAAAATTTATGACAAACAGGGCAATGTTCTTGAAGACAATACCGTTGTCTACGATCCGTTCAGTTCCTCTTCTTCAAAAGTCGAACGTCTGCTGCATTTTGCAAAAAGGGAAGAAAATCAAGCTCTTACGCCTCAGACTGCATACATAACCAATAAAATTCTCGAGGATGTCGTCAACCGCGGAACTGCGGCGAGTGTCAGAGGGTTCAACCACTACAAATGCAAAAAGAGCAATGTCGATGAAGAGGAAGGCGGAGAAGAAGGTATCTGCAACCGCCATATTGCCGGTAAAACAGGTACGACAAACGACTATTTCGATGCATGGTTCATCGGTTATTCACCCAATTTCGTAGCAGGTGTCTGGGTCGGCAACGACCAGCACGGCCGACCTCTCGGCAGAGTCGAGACAGGCTCGAAAACAGCGCTTCCGATATGGCGCGACTTCATGGAAAGATATCTCAAAAATTTCCCTCCGTCGGATTATGAGATTCCGCCGAATGTTGTCGGCAGAAACATTGATCCGAAGACAGGCCTTGTTTCCGATACCGGAGTCAGAATGTATTTCCACTCCGGAAGTGAGCCGACAACGACAGTCGAAGACAAGGATGTTGCGGATCCGACTCAGGGCGAAGAAGGTCTTTTCTAATTTGTCAGCAGTAAAAAAATCAATATTTTCAGATTTTTGCTTAAAAAAATTGCTTTTTCATTAAAAATGTCTATAATGCCTGCGTTTTTTTGTTATTGTTTTAATTTTATGGAGAAAATCATGTCACGCAAATGTGAAATATGCGGCAAAGGACCGATGTTCGGCCACAATGTAAGCCACTCGAACAACAGAACCCAGAAAATCCAGAATCCCAATATCCAGAAGGTCAAAATCGTTGAGAACGGTACTGTAAAAACAATAACCGTATGCTCACGCTGCCTTCGTTCCGGTAAAGTTCAGAAAGCTGTTTAGTCAGTTTTTTCCCAATTAGAATTTTTTCATTATTTTCGACGCACCGAAATTCTTTTCATTATTTCGTTATATCGTTATATTCCGACGGTGCTAATTGTTGATACGATGGAAATAACAGGGTTCTTGAATGCTGAAAATTAAAAATCTCTCAGTTTCGATTTCGGGTAGTGAAATAGTGCACGATGTCTCGTTTTCTGCCGGAAAATCGGAAAATATTTCGCTTATCGGTGCCAACGGTGCGGGGAAAACGACTCTTCTGCGTGCGCTGTCTTCGCTGCTCAGGTATTCCGGAAGCATTTTTGCGAACGGAACTGATGTTTCTTCGATGAGCGAGAAGGAACGGGCAAAACTCATTTCATTCGTGCCGCAGGGTGCTGAAGTTACGGGCGATTTCGAGGTCATGCACTTTCTTGAACTTTCTCGCTATCCATACAGAAAACCGTGGGAAAAAATTTCAGCGGAAGACAGAGCTGCGATAGAAAATGCGCTTGAACTCACGAATACCAAAAAGTTCGCCGACAGAAAAATCGGTACTTTGAGCGGAGGCGAAAGGCAGCGGGTTCTTATTGCAGGGGCACTTGCCCAGGAGAGCGGAATCCTGCTTCTTGACGAGCCTCTGACTTACCTTGATCCGGTGCAGAGGATCGGGATTTCCGAAATCATCCGCAAAATCGCACGCAGCGGCAGGCTTGTTATAACGGTCACGCACGAAATCAACGAGGCGATCGTTTTTTCAGACAGGATCCTTGCTCTTTCCGGCGGCAGGCTTGTTTTTGACGGAACGCCTGACGAGCTTTTTGAAAAAGGAACTTTGGAAACTTTGTTCGACAGCGGTTTTGTTGCTTTCGGAAGCGTCTGTGACGGGCGGAAACTGGTTTTTCCTACCGGAAATTTTCAAAGATAAAGTTTGTTTTTCCCGATATATTCCGCAATTCCTGAGGGAAGAAGATTTTCAGGATTTTTTCCTTCTTTTATAATCGTTTTGATCATCGTGCTTGAAATGTCCGGAAGATAAAAACTGCTTCCTTCGTTTTTACCTCGTCCGATAACGACTATTTCCCGGCACATTTCCTCGATTTTATCGAAATCTTTCCATTTGTCGCGCACATTCCAGTTGTCGGAGCCGATCTCGATATCAAGGACTTTTGCCCTGTTCCCGAAAGGTCTTGCCATGATCCGGCACATTTCAAGGCGTGTGTCGAAGTCTCCCGGATGAAAACCGAAAGGATGTGAAAAACTCGGAATTACCCACACTTCTTGAAATCCGTATTTTTCAAGAGCCAGGAATATGCTGAGCTGGTGTCCCAGGTGCGGCGGATCGAATTTGCCGCCGAAAACGGCTGTGTCAATTTTATTTTTTTGAATCATTTGAATTCAAGCAGCAGTTTGCGTATTTCTTCTTTGACATCTATTTCTATTTTTTCGTCTCTCAAAATTTTAGTGAGTTCCGGAACAAGGTCCGAATAAAGCGGGATAAAGTCTCTGAATGCCGGAATGAAAGCGAGTTTTGAATCAGTTATAATAGGATCGCCCTCGGTGTTTTCCCTGCGGAGCATCGGAATGACGATTTCTTTGACGAGCCGGACATCCGTATATTTCAGAATGGCGGCAAAAAGCTCCTTGTGGGTAAGCGGAATATTGTGAAAATCGTAAAATAACCCGCTTGTCATTGCTGTTCTTATGAAATAGGGTGCTTTTTCCGCAAAGGATTCTCTCAGTTCGGTGTATTTTTCCATTGATAGTCTGCTTTTGAGTATCTGGAGAGCCTGAAGACGGTCGCTTTCCCGCGGAGAAAGAATGAAAATAAGCAGAATATCGGCGGAAGGATACTCATACATCGAAGTAAGAATTTTAGCTGTCTGTTTCTGGCTGTCTGTTTTATAGAGAATCAGGTTTGTCAGCTGTTCGATGTGTTTTTGCGGAACAAAACTTATTTTCGGCAGGGAAGCCAGATAGAATGCAAGGAATCCCGGATTTGCGTGGTCTATAAAACCGGAAAGATCCGCTTCTGCGATTTCGATAAGCTGCCTGTTTATGTTGTCTGAAAAGCGGAAGTTGAAGAGCTCGTATTTGTCAAATATGAAACTTACAAGTTCGATAACAAGACCGTTGTCGTTCCCGAGTATGTCGGAGAACATCCTGCGGAGTTCGGTGTTGTTGTAAGTTATTGATTTTATAAACAGATTCTTGAGGTTCTCCTGGAGCATACTTTTTGCAGGTTCAAAAAACACTCCGGTTTTATGCCCGTTTGCGGCCGCATTTTTCAAAAAAACATAAAGAGAGGAAATGTCGAAAAAACGGTTCGATTTGATAAGATTCTTTATCAGCGCACGGAGATCCGCAATATTTTCTTCAGTATTTTTATTTTCTGCAATTTCTTCCAGATGACTGATACAGTCCTTGAGAGGTTTGTCTTTGAATTTTTCGTTCGTGGCCAAGATTCTGTCCTTAAAATTCGCCTTTAAAAATCCTCAAAGGGATCCCCGATATTATGGTTTCTCCTCTGTCGTTCACCATGTAGTCTATGTCGCCGCCCGGATATTTTACCGTAAATATCTGGTTCCTTTTGATTTTTCCAATAAAGATCAGAGTGTTCACGACTGCCGCTCCTCCGGTCCCGCAGGCTAAAGTCCTTCCCGCGCCGCGTTCATAAACATCGACTTTGGCGCAGTTTTTAACGAGGTCGATATCCTGCACGAGCTCGACATTCGTTTCGTATCCGAGTTCGCGCAGTTTCCAAAGTTCCTCGACATCGATATCGGTGCCGTTTTCAGCGATGTAGACAACGTGAGGGTTGCCTGTCGAGACAGCGGTCCTCAGGAAGTCACAGCCGCCGAAATTCATTTTTTTCGTTTCGTCAGTGATGCGTGCTTTACCGAGCGACGCGCTGATTTTATAAGTATTCACGGCTTTTTCGTATCGTGCTTCGAGAAGACCGTTTCCTGTCTCGATCTTAAGCGGATTGACCGAAAATCCGCAGTCCTGAACGAGATAAAGCGCGAAACAGCGGATCCCGTTGCCGCACATTTCGGCGACCGAGCCGTCGCTGTTGTAAATCGTCATTTTCGCGTGGGCTTCACCGATCTCAGGCTTCGAGTGGAGCAGTATCCCGTCCGCTCCGATGCCGAATCTCCGGTCGCAGAGCCTGACGATGTTTTCTTTAGTCAGTACAAAACCGCCGAGTTCACCCTCGTTTATGATGACAAAGTCGTTTCCGGCTGCTGAATATTTAAAAAATCTGACCATCTATTTCTCTTCTTTTGGCTCTTCGATGCGTTTCACAGCTTCATCTCTGAATCTGAAGACGACGAATTTGCTGCCGAAGAAGTTGGTGAACATTCCGGCCGCGATACCGCCGAGGTTGGCAAGATCAGGAGTGATATTGTTGAAGATGAGCAGGAATGTGTAGAAAGCGTATCTCGGGATGAGCGAGAAAAGGCTCACTGCAAAAAATTTGCCGAAAAGTTTGATCGAGATCCTGTGTTCCGCGGTCTCTTTTTTGAAAGTCCAGAGATGGTTGATGAGATAGTTCTGGATAACTGCCGCAACATAGCCGAAAACAGGGAGTATGAAAAGAAGGATCGTATCGGCCGTGGTCCTGTCCTTGCCTGCGTTTACGTGCAGGAGCCACAGGAAAACGTGGTAGATGACTGCGTCGGTGATCACTCCGAGGCTTCCTGTCACGCAGAAGCGCATGAACTGGAATTTTGTCAGAGCGGTAAAAACATCCTTCAGATTTTTAAGAAATTCCTTCATTTGTCTCTCCTTTTCAAAAGATATCCGTTCCATTCGTTTTCGTTAGCTTTTTCTATAAGTTCAAAGTCCTGAAGTCCCATTCTTTCCATAAAAACGGGGTCTTCGGTCTTGAGAACGCCTGAAAGTATGAGCCATTTCGAGGTGAGGCGTTTGAGATCGTCAGAGAGGAAGTAGAGGACCGACGAGATTATGTTGGCGATCACGAGGTCGTATTTTCCTTCAAATTTGAAAACCGGCTCTCCGCTGAGTTCGACCGAATCCGCGACGTTGTTGAGTTCAATGTTCTCGGCTGCGTTTTCGAGCGCATCAGGGTCGTTGTCGACCGCAGTCGCTTTGATCCCTTTTTTCAGTTTGGCCGCGGCGATGGCAAGGATCCCCGAACCGGTGCCTGCGTCAAATAAAGTGTGTATTTCGTTTTCCTTGGCAAACAGTTTTTCAACGAATCCCAAAGCGAGTCTCGTGGTCTCGTGATGGCCTGTTCCGAAGCCGCGTGCCGGATTTATAACGATATCGCCTTCATCTTTTTTCCACGGCGGAACCACGGTGAGCGAGCCGATTTTGAGCGGAACGAAATACTCCCGCCACGTCTCTTTCCAGTCTCCGTCGGAAATAACTGAAATATTGTATTCTTTAAGCGCGTTTTTTACCGAATCGTTTTTTTCGAAGTAAAGAACAGTTGCGTTCTCCTTTTCCTCGCTGCCCAGGAAACCTTCGATTTCAATGAGTTTGTCTGTCGAAGAATCTTTCGGAACAGCTATCTGATACCACTGGTTCATGTGTGCCTCCTCAAAAAGCGGCAAAGAATATTTGCAGGTAAGAAAAATGCAATATTTTCTTGTAAAATTCTAAGGTATAGCAATAATAACCCGAATAACGTTTGGAGGTGTCTCATGAACAGATTTTTTAGTTTTTTTGTTGTTTTGATTTGTGTTTTTGCATTGATAGCCTGCGGCGGAGACAAGAAATCGCACGACTACGAGGAGAAAGTTTCTAAAAAAATCAAGGCGGAAGAAGGCGGAACGGTAGAAAGTTCCGACGGAAAGACCTCGGTCGATATTCCTGCCGGCGCTCTTGACGAAAATACGACGATCACGATGACGATCTACGACGCGGAAGGGTATGCGGGGACCGAAGGCAAAAAAGTTGTGAGCAAAATCGTCGAATTCGAACCTTCGGGTACGATCTTCAAAAAGCCTGTTATCATCACGATGAAGGCGGATGAAGAGATAAAAGGCAAGACGATCACGGCTGCGGTTTATGACGAAACAAAGAAAGAGTGGAGCTACAGCCGCGGCTTTTATGTCACCCTTGGGAACGGCAAGACTGAAGCCGGCGATCCTATCATGCATACGACGGACGGGAAAGAGATCGCGGTCAGTGACGGAAATCTGACGACGGCGGCAGGCGACCCGATAATGATGACGAACGCAGCAGGTGATCCGATCATGACGAATGCTGCGGGCGATCCGATAATGATGAGCGCAGCGGGAGACCCGATCATGCTTGCATCGGAGAATGCTGCAGGCGATCCGATCATGACTTCTGCTGCGGGAGATCCGATAATGACTTCAGCAGCAGGAGATCCGATAATGAATGCAGCTGCCGGCGATCCGATAATGATGACTACAGGTCACTTCACGGCCTACACATTCATTGCATTCGATCCGAGAGAAGGCGGGGAAGAAGAACCCGACGAACCTGCGGAAGAGGACGACGACGAACCTATTGACGACAGTGACACGACGGAACCCGATAACGACGATATCGACGATAACGACGATAACGACGACAGCGACACGACGGAACCTGACGAAGATGAGCCGGTAGACGACGATATTATCCCGGAACCGGATCCTGTTTATTCCAAAGTTCTCTGCACAGGTTCTTCACGTTGCATAGACGAGGGAAGTGAAGCTTTTATAGATTGTCCGAAAGAGGGCGAGGCTATGAATGGTCAGGATGCACAGTATGCCGCTAAAAAATCGTGCGTTACGGCAAAATACACAAAAATCCCCAAGACTTTCGAAGAGGGATATGATCAGGTCGTCGACGAGGTCACAGGTATCAGATGGATCGTCGGTATCAGCGGGACAAAGGCATGGGAAGAAGCTAATAATTTTTGCGCAGATCTCGATTCCGGCGGATACGAAGACTGGAGGCTCCCGACACCGAAAGAGGCCATGAGCATTGCTGTGGGCGACAGTTACGGACATGCTGTCAGAGAATTTTATTTCAATGATTTTGATGTCTCCAGCAACTATATCTGGGTCGCTCAGGAAGTTGCTGAGGGAGAACAGAGTGCATGGGTATTCGGTATTAACGACGGTTTATTGGAGCAGGTTGAGGACCCGGTCGATCAATATAATTATGTAATGTGTGTCCGCGGTGATGAATACGGAAAAGTTGCTGCGGAAAACTATACTTCAGAAACAGTAAACGGCGAAGAAATGATCCGCGATTCGAGTACCGATCTTTTCTGGCAGAAAACTGTTACAACCGGAATCAGCTCTATTAAAGATGCTCTTGCATACTGCGAAAATCTTGAATATGCAGGGAAAAGCGACTGGAGGCTTCCCAACAAGAACGAATTCCTTACACTCATCGACTATTCGAAGTCAAATCCTGCTTCCTCCTTCCCCGCCGAAATGCCGGAGGAGGTTTTCATCACATCAACTCCTGTTATCGGTTATTACAATCCCGAAGATGTCTGGGGTTGGAATATGGCGACAGGCGAGCGGGGTTACTTATATGAAGGTTTCTCCGTACGCTGCGTGAGAAGCGATGTGAAAGGATATCCCGAAGGAATGGATATGCCTTACTGTGACGAGACAGGTGTCGCTCCGTGCAAGGATGAAGTGACCGGTTATGTCTGGTCTCCGGCCAGCACAAAATATCTTCCAGCGGGCGGATATGCCGACAGATAACTGCGGTGAACTCAAGGCCGGCGGCGAGTGCAATATTTCGGAAAGCTGCCACGATTTTACCCCCGAATGTTACGATGAAGGGGTCTGCGTGGCCTCGGGCGGCTGTGAGTCTGATCTTAACGATTACGGCAACTTCCTCTCATCGACACCCGGCGAGGAGGAAGCATTGATCATTAACTTTAAAGACGGTATTTTCGCTGCACCCGAATATTTCACCAACGGTGTTTTGCGCTGTATCCTTGACGAAACGATACCCGAAGTTGAATTCCCGTATACCGATTCTGAGACGGAGCTTAAATGGTCGGATATTTCTTCCAGCGAGATGGATTGGGAAGATATGAGCGGATACTGCGACAATCTTGGAGAAGGTTGGAGACTTCCGAGTGTCGAAGAGCTTCAGACGCTTGTGATAAACTGTGATGATGATGCCTGCGATTATGATTTTTCAGGCAAATATTCCAAATTCGGAGATGTTGACACACTCTGGAGCAGCGAAATGTATCTTTCGGAACACTATAAGGTGCTTGATTTCATGACTGCTTCGGTTCTGGAAGATATTTACAGGGCGAAAGTCCGCTGTGTAAGTGAGTAACGGCATTGCCTTTTCTGACATATCTCGTCTTTGACCTCACCTTTGACCCATTTCCACTGTGGAGAAGGGAATAAAGGTGAGGTTTTTATAGGAGGTTCCGATGAAACGTGCTTTGATCATGATTCTTGTTTTGGCTGCTGTTTTCGCTGTTTCGTGCAGCGGCAAGAAAAAATCACACGACGAAAACGGCTACATCGAGAAAGTGTCGAAAGAGATTTCGGCCGAAGAGGGCGGAACAGTCGAAACGGAGGATAAGTCCATCTCGATCGACATTCCTGCCGGTGCGCTGGACAGCGACACGACTATCACTATGACTGTCTACGATGCCGAAGGCTATGCCGGAACGGAGGGGACACGAGTTCAATGACAACGCTTGAAGATGTCGGAAACATCACGAGAGCTCCGGTAAAAAGAGTTGTTACGGCGGCTGTTTACCGCGAGGAAAAGGGCGAGTGGAGCTACAGCAAAACAGGTGCGGCTGTCAAAATTTCAGGGCATGACGACGGCGGAGACCCGATAATGACGACAGCTGCGGGTGATCCTATCATGCTGAATGCCGCCGGAGACCCGATAATGATGACTTCCGACGGTGAGCAGAAAATGCTCAGTGCTGCCGGCGATCCGATAATGGTTACCGCTGCGGGTGATCCGATAATGAACTCCGCTGCGGGCGATCCGATAATGATGACGACAGGACACTTCTCGTCTTACACCTTCTTCTTGATCGACCTTGTCGAGGGAAACGGCGATCCAGATGATCCAGGCATAACCGATGACGAAACTCCTGATTCCGACGACGAGCCGGCTGAACCTGACGATGACGAACCGGCGGAACCTGATGACGACGAACCGGCTGAAACAGACGAAGACGTTATTCCGGAGCCGGAGCCGCAGTATTCCAATGTTCTCTGCACGAATATGACGATCTGCATGAACGATGAAGGGGAACAGATCATCTGCCCGGCGGAAGGCACAGAGTTTTACGGTCAGGATGCACAGTATGCGGCAAGAAAATCGTGTGTTCCGCATCACTCCTTTGCAAAGATCCCAAAAAATGAATTTATTGAAAACGATTTTGTCGAGGTCAAGGACGATTTCACCGGTCTTACTTGGCTTTTCACTGGGGTAAGCGGAGCTTACGAAGACCTTAAAACCGGTTGCGACATTTCCTACGGCGGAAGCGAGGACTGGAGACTTCCGACTCCGAAAGAGCTTCTTACGCTTGCCCACAACGAGATGCTTTTCCGGGATATTCCGGCAGTTGAGCCGTTTTATTTCTGGGAGATTTTTGAAAGTGACGAAGAGAGCAGCTATTTCGGAACTTACGCATGGAGCTCGGCCGAAGGTTATCTCTATTCGTTTGAAAACGGAGGGTTCCTGCCTCTGGATTTATATGCGCAATATTCATCTTATTTCACGGACGGTCTTCTTGCCTGCGTAAGCGGCAAGGAATACGGAAAAGTCAAGGCGGCAAATTACGTTCCTCTTGCTGAAAGTGAAGGAAATGTGATTTTTGATGCCGGAACAAACCTTTACTGGCAGAAAGATTCCGCTCAGGCAGACACATGGAAAGAGGCTCTTTCATACTGCGAGAACCTTGAATATGCGGGGTATGACGACTGGAGACTTCCCAACAAAAACGAGCTTCTGAGTCTTGTCGACTATTCAAAAGCAGGCACGGAAGCGGAAGTTTTTTCATCGTTCCCGGGCATGACACCCGATATTTTCTGGACTTCGACAGGTTCAAACCACGGAACGTGGCTTATTTATATGAAAGACGGAACTTTAGGTACAACCAGCGATGAAGGCGGAGGAGGTGTCGTCGTCGATGCGAGAAGCATCAAAAGAGACGAAATCGAAGAGGAAGAAGATTTGCACCCGGTAGTGCGCTGCGTCCGAAGTCTTCTTGATGACAAAACCGATATCCCGGTATGCGGCGAAACGGGCATCGCCCCCTGCAAAGATGCGAATGGAACAGTCTGGTCATCAGTTATATATCCTGAATTTTTTGCCGGTTTCGACAAAGAGCTGATTTATGGAGAGGGAGATCCTGGAGTCTACCGCAGAGGCTCTGAAAAATCGGTAAGTACGGTCGATTTTTATTCTGTTGTTGATTTGTGTCACGATCTCTACGAAAGCGGTTCGCACAAGTGGAGACTTCCGACGATAGACGAGATCCGCTCGCTTGTTACTACCGATAAACTCAAAACGGGCGGAAGCTGCGGCGTAACGGATGAACATTTTGAAAGTTCTTATTTCACTGAGGATACATGCACCGGCGACGATCCCTCGGAAACGATCCTTTTTGATTACGGCTTTATGCTTTCAGGAACACTGAACCTTGAATATTTTAATCCTGAGGAAGAGGTTTATCCTGAATTGTGGGGTGTGAGCGTGTATGACGGCGCACTTGCGGCTGTTCCCGAAGAAATTCCTCTTTCTGTACTTACACAGAGGTGCGTCCTCGACGAAACTCTCAACTACGAGGGAACTCCTTATCTTGATTCTGAAACGGGGCTTCTCTGGTCCGATATTTCATCAGATTATTTGGATTTCGAAGAAGCGGAAACCTACTGCTTCGATCTTACGATGGCAGATACGGAGCATTACTGGAGACTTCCGACGATTGATGAACTCAAGACGCTTGTTGTAAACTGCAGTGAAGACGAGGCTCCGTGCCCGATCGATATGAACGGAAAATATTCCGTTTTAGGTGACAACAAAGATTTATGGTCGTCAGAACAGGTCGGAGATGATGAATCCTACCATTACATTCTCTATTTTGACGATGTCTCGGTTTACGAGGGGCATTATAGTTCATACACCCGTTGTGTTTCAGACGGGCCGAACCCGTGCAAAAACGATCCGTGCAGCGGGGTCGAACATGCGACAGGATGTGTTCCTGAATCGGCGGAAGAATACTTCTGTGCCTGCGAATCGGGCTATGTCCGGACCGAGGACGGCTGCGAACCAGCAGATTATTAAAACAGGAGGCAGGCATGAAACGCTTTTTTAATATTTTTCTCGTTTTTGTGTGTCTTCTTTCTGTTGTTGCGTGTAACGGCAAAAAAACGAATAACGGTGACGGCGGCGGAGCAAAGCTGATCGAAGAGGTTTCGCAGGAAATTCCGGCCGAGGAAGGGGGGAAAATCGAAGCCGAAACCAAGGACGAGGCTGTATCTATCGAGATCCCTGCAGGAGCTCTTGACGAAGACGTCAAAATCACGATGAAAATTTACGATGCCAAAGGTTACAAAGGGACAGAAGGGCTTGATGTCCTCAGTAAAGTCGTCGAATTCGAGCCAAGCGGCACCGTTTTCAAAAAGCCCGTCATAATCACGATGAAAGCACTCAAAGATGTCGGAAGCGTCACAAGAGCGGCTAAAAAGAAAGTCATAACGGCAGCTGTTTACCGCGAGGAAAAGGGCGAATGGAGCTACAGTCCTGAGGGAAAAGCCGTTAAAATTTCAGGGCGTGACGAAGGGGGAGATCCGATAATGCAGAGCGCTGGCGGCGACCCGATAATGCTGAGTGCGGGCGGAGATCCGATTATGATGAGTGCAGGCGGAGACCCGATAATGTTGAGTGCTGCGGGAGATCCGATCATGATTACCGCTGCCGGAGATCCGATTATGAATGCTGCTGCGGGCGATCCGATAATGATGACGACTGGTCACTTCACGTCTTACGCATTCCTTGTTGTCGATCTTGAAGCTGAAGCAGAACCGGATGACGGTATTACGGACAACGATATTACGGATGACGATATATCGGATATTGAAGATAATGACGATACAGATGACAGCGATATTACGGATAACGATATCACGGACAACGATATTCCGGATAACGATGATAATGACGACACCGATACCGAACCGGAAGATTTGGATCCTTGTGCGGACGATCCTTGCGAAGATATCGTC
>CACZFE010000120.1:6931-10334 GCA_902780365.1 uncultured Spirochaetales bacterium | reverse complement strand
AGAAGTTTTGCAAGGTCTTCGTTTCTGCTTGTCTCCTGAATCTTTTTCTGGACGATGGTGATGATGTTGCTGATCTGTTTCAGGTAAAGCAGGAAAAGCTGCGTCGTGTCGAACAGAGTCGTAAGGACAAAATCGTCCTTTGCGAGACTTCCGAGATATCGTTTCTGCATGTTTTCTATCATTTTCGAGATGAAATCGGTCTGCATTCCGCATACAAGAAGGATTGTGTTCCCGGCGAAAATTATGCCGAGCGGGATCGTTCCGTACATTTCGTCCTCGTCAGTAGAATCGTAGTAAGGGATTTTGACGATGACGAGTTTGTTGTTGTCGTCCTCTTCGATACGCGCCCTTTCATCCATGTCGAGAGCGTATTCGAAAAAGTCTGCCGGAATATTCAGTTCCTTGCAGAGAAAGTCGATTTCCTCCTGCCCTGGGTCTGTGACTGTTATAAGAGTTCCTTTGTCTAACTTGTTGATTTGTTTGAGTTTTTTTGCAAACGGCTTGTAGACTCTGATACTTTCGTGAATGTTGCCTTCGCGGTCACGGATGATGCCGGGAATGTTTCCGAAAAGAGCTTCCTGAGCCTGCCTCGACTCTTTGTCGATCTCCTCTATAAGTTCGTGGATTTCAGTTTTTTTCTCTTCGTCGAGGGTAGATAGAATCTGAGAGTGCATGTCTTCCGGCAGTTCGTACAGCAGTTCGGCGAGCTGTCTGCTCGACATCTGCGAAGTGATCTGGTTTTTGACTTCGTCCTCGAATTCCGAAAATATGTCGGCAACTATTTCTTCATCGATAAATGAAAAAATCTGAATGATTTCAGGAATTTCCAGCGCTTCAAAGAAGTTCGCGACAACATCAGGAGGGTTCGACTCGGCAAAATCTTTAATGTCTTCAAAGAGACCGTCTTCGAGCATCTCTCTGATTTCTTTGACGAGCAGTGTATTTTTCATGATTTCCTCCCGTCGGACGCGGGAGGGAAGGGGTGAAGGCTAATCTCTCCGGCTACCGACTAAAAATTTTGTCACGCTACCTAAAGGATCTTCCATTTTACCCTCAAAAAATAAACCGCGACATTATAGAGAATTTTGGCGATTTTGCAAGAAAAAACGGTGATTTTAAATGCAGATTTTTTGAATTATGCTTTTCCGGCGCTTCCGAGAACGTTGATATTTTTGTGTTTGTAGAGTTCTTTGAGGGCTTCTCTTGCCGGTCCCAGGTATTTTCTCGGGTCGAATTCAGCCGGTTTCTCGGCAAGGACTTTTCTGACTGCGGCAGTCATAGCCAAGCGGCCGTCGCTGTCGATATTGATCTTGCAGACAGCACTTGCTGCAGCTTTGCGGAGCTGTTCTTCGGGAATGCCTATCGCGTCTTTGAGCTTACCGCCGTAAGTATTGATTATCTTTACCAGATCCTGCGGAACTGAAGACGAGCCGTGAAGGACTATCGGGAAACCGGGGAGCTTCTTTTCGACTTCTTCAAGAATGTCGAATCTGAGAGGCGGCGGAAGAAGTATGCCTTCCTCGTTTCTTGTGCACTGCTCCGGTTTGAACTTGTTCGCGCCGTGGCTCGTTCCGATCGATATCGCAAGGGAGTCAACACCTGTTTTGCCAACGAAATCGATGACTTGTTCTGGCGGAGTGTAGGAAGAATGCTCGGCCGAAACTTCGTCTTCGATGCCGGCTAAAACGCCGAGTTCGCCTTCGACCGTGACGTAATCCTTCTGCGAGTGGGCGTATTCGACGACTTTTCTGGTGAGTGCGACGTTTTCTTCGTAGGGAAGGTGCGATCCGTCGATCATTACCGAGCTGAAGCCGTTGTCGATGCACTGTTTGCAGATCTCGAAGTCGCCGCCGTGGTCAAGGTGAAGAACGACGGGGATCGGATAACCGAGTTCTTTCGCGTATTCGACTGCGCCGCGTGCCATGTTTCTGAGCAGAGTTGCGTTCGCATAATCTCTTGCACCTTTGGAAACCTGCAGAATTACAGGAGATTTTGTTTCGACACAGGCCATAATAATAGCCTGGAGCTGCTCCATGTTGTTGAAGTTGTAGGCAGGGATCGCGTAACCGCCTTTAACAGCCTTTGCGAAAAGCTCTTTCGTGTTTACAAGACCGAGTTCTTTGTAACTTACTGTCATTTTTGACTCCATAAAATGTTGAAAAAACTTAAAACGCGGAATTATAGCCGGAATTGAGAAAAAATAAAGAGCTTAAATGGCAGGAAAAAATATAAAAATTTCTCAATAAAATCAGATTATTGTTGCTTTTTTTTAATTTTTGAGTCAGAAAAACTGGCGGTTTATGTAACTAAATATATGTTTGGTTGTTTTTTTAACTTTAATGGAGGCTGAAATGAAAAAATCATTGATTTTTATTGCAATGCTTGCATTTGCAACGACACTTTTTGCCGAAGACGAAAGTATTTCGTGTAAATCCGATCTTGGTGAATGCACCTTTACTCTTTCGGCGGATTCATTCTCAAAAGACTGCACCTGCCGCGACGGTAGCGGAGTCGGGGAATCCGAACTTCCGCCAGAGGGCGGGACTGTTGAATCGACATTGCCGACAGAGGAAGAATGCCGGGCTGAGATCGAAGACCTCTGCGGAAACGCAGGAATAAGATGCGAGAACAATGCCGGCGAATGCGAAATAGAGACTGACGGCAGCTATGACTGCCACTGTTTCGGATTGATCGGAATTACTTCAGGAAACATGGAAGCCAGCGATGAAGCATGCAACAGCAAACTTGTCGAGCTCTGCGGGACCGAGTCGGCAACGGCAAGAACTATCTGCACCGATTCCGAAATTTTCAACGTATGCCTTACCTACGCGAAGAGTTTTACGAACACATGCTACGAGCCGATGACAGATGAAGAAATGGAAGCAGCCCTTGACCTTCCGGCAGAAACGAATGACACGACTGCTGCACTTGCAGTATGCTGCCAGGACGAAGAAATCAGAGACGGCTGGTTCAAAGATTCTTTTGAATGTCTCGAAGCAACCGAAAGCTGTGAAAACGGTGAATGCTGCGACACTTGTGATGTCTTTGTTCTTGAAGAATCAAACGAGAAAGATGACGATGAAGTCATTTCTCCCGCTCCGGACGACAGCGCTGACGCAGGCGACACTGAAGTCCCGGCTGAAGATGCAACAGGCAATGCCGATGGTTCCGAGGCTCCGGCTGACGGTGATTCTGCACCCGCAACCGATTCCGAAGCTGAAAAAGAAGAAAGCAAATCCGACGGCTGCTCGATGCTGTTTATTTAATTTATTCCAACAAAATCCTTTTCCGTAACTTGTCAAAATAACAAAAATCTCTTTTCATTTCTTGTAAAATTAAAAAAAACTGTAAAAATTCTTTAATAAAATCAATACGTTACCGTTTTTTTTTTTTGAATTTTCGG
>CACZFE010000120.1:0-6877 GCA_902780365.1 uncultured Spirochaetales bacterium | reverse complement strand
ATGATTATTTGTTTTTTTGTTTTGGAGGATTTTATGAAAAGATCAAAGATTTTAGCAGCTGTTCTGGTTTTTTTGCTTTTTGCCGGTTGCGGAAGCTCAAAAAACGATAATCAGCATGAAAATCAGGATTTAACTGATACAGTGACTGAGGAAGACACCGACACAGTTGACATCGAGCCGGCGGATGCAGATTCTGACGGCGATTCCGATTCCATGCCGGAACCTGACAACGATAATGCCGATACTCAGCCAGATGATGATGCAGACAGCGATCACGGCAGAAAACAGGGCGAACTTTACGGCGAATGCTATCCGGACGACACATGCAACGCCGGTTTGACCTGCGATATAGAGAACAATATCTGCATAAGGGACAACAGCACTCCTGATGACGATGCTGACAGCGATTCTGCCGATGACTCTGACACAGAACCGGAAGAAAACGATGATGATGCCGACACTGACACGCTTCCGGATACGGATCCTTCAGGCTGCGCTTACGACAGGCAGGGAAACACCTGCACGACCGACAAAGAATGCGGTTCCTGCATGATTTGTGCAAGTGCAAAATGCGTGAGAGGCTGCACAAACAACAATGACTGCGAGGCAGTACTCCCGAATTCAGGTCTTAAATGCAACAAAAAACTGGCGCGCTGCGTCAATATCTACGGTTCAAACCAAGCCTGCTCGGAAACGAACTGCCCGATCGGATGCTGTTATGCCAAAAAAGGTTTAAGCGCTCTGAGATGCGAAGCGAACCCGAATATTTCGACATGCGGAGTCTGCGCTCAGGGAAAAATCTATTCCCCCGAAGACGGCGGAACATGCATTCCTGCCGTATGTTCGTCAATAGACGACAACTGCCCGTCCATCAATGCCGGTGCGACCAAGCCAAGCTGTTACGTGTGCAAAACAAGTGAACTTATCTGTGCAAAAAACAATACTTACGGATGTTCCTCTACGACTGTCGTCAACACGGCACAATGCGTTCCCGCAGGTCAGATGTGCATCGAAGGAGTGGACAACTGCTGCTCCGGCAATCCGTGCGTAAACGGATACTGTTACTGAAATTGGGAGGTGAATCATGAAAAGAATCCTGTTTCTTACATTAATTTTCATGCTGTTTGCATCGTGCGGCGGCAAAAACGAAACGATCAGCGACAACGACATTCCCGATATTCCTACAGATGATTCTGACACAGCTTCTGTTGATGATACGGATAGTGCTCCGGTTGATGACGCAGATTCTACACCTGAACCCAGTGATGATGATGTGGACACCGAGCCGACCGACGATACAGATTCTATGCCCGAACCAAATGACGATGATGCTGACAGCGAACCGACCGACGATGCTGATTCTACGCCCGAACCAAATGACGATGATGTGGACACTGATCCGACAGATGATGCAGATTCCCAACCCGAACCTAATGATAACGATGCAGACACTGATCCGACGGATGATGCAGATTCCCAGCCGGAACCAAGTGACGACGATGCCGACAGCGAACCGACTGATGACGCGGATTCTACTCCGGAACCTAATGATGCCGATGCTGACACTGAGCCAACCGACGATGCTGATTCCACACCCGAACTAAGTGATGATGATGCTGACAGCGAACCGACTGACGATGCGGATTCTACGCCCGAACCAAGTGACGATGACGCTGACAGCGAACCGACCGATGACGCAGATAACGATTCCGACGATTTACCGGATGATGATAGCGATGCCGATATAGTTGAAGATCCCTGCGCGAAATGCGGAGAAATGGCAAATTCTACCGGAGTCTGCAAACAAACAGCAAGCGGGGAATATTATTGCGAATGCAAAACGAACTATGCATGGAACAGTTTAATATGTGCTCCGAATGCCAAAAGAGTAGACTGCGGCAATCTTCCGCAAAATGCGAATTGGAATGTATATACGACAGTCTATCAGACATGGAACGGTTCGAGCTGGTCTCCGTTCGCAGGCGGAACTTACAACGAAGAACCTGATCCGAACGAATGCCGCTTCAAATGCAAAAACGGATATGAGTGGGTTAACTCCCAATGCAAAGAGAAAAGTTTTCCGTATGTAGATGAAACAAGCGGTTTGATCTGGAGTTATAAAAACTCTGCAAGAAAATGGGAAAATGCTCTCATTTTCTGCGACACTCTCTCTTACGGCGGATATGACGACTGGCATCTGCCGACTATTGATGAACTAAAGACACTCTTTTTAGAATGCAGCGAATCCATGCCCGGCGGATCATGCGCTGTCTCTGCAAATTGCCTAGAGTCAGGCTGCTATTCACAAGAAACATGCGAATCCTGTCTTTATGCAAAAAAAGGAGTGCTCAGCGGAAAAAATGACTCTGAATACAACAAATTAGGCGAATATCTATTCCTTTGGTCATCGTCTACTCTTTCTGATCATCCTGATTATATGTGGGGTGCTAATTTAGGCATAGCCTCCATATATAAAGGGCACAAATCAGAAAACTACTCTCTTCATTGCGTAAGACCCAACTGCGAATCAGGCTATTTTTGGAACGGAGAGAGTTGCGAAGCTGCTCCGACGAAAACAACAGAGTGCCAAGGTCTGCCGGAAAACGCTGTCTGGAACTCGGTTTCAAGCATAACACAGACTTGGAACGGCTATTCGTGGAGTCCTTCTACTACGATAGCTTACGATGAAAACGAAAGTTCAAAGTTCTGCCGTTTTAAATGCAAACCTGATTATGAATGGACAGGAAGTTTATGCGTAAAGACTCCGTACTATGATTCAACAACAAATCTGATGTGGTCGAAAAAATCAAATCGGAGCATGCAGAACAACACTGTGGAATCATATTGTGCCGAACTTTCAGAAGGCGGTTATGACGACTGGAGACTGCCGACGATAAACGAGCTTCGGACACTTATACAAAACTGTCCTAAAACAGTTACCGGAGGTTCATGCAGCGTTACTGACAACTGCCTTTCATCGACATGCATGCCGACCGAAGATTCCTGCTCTTGTGAAACAATTCCTATCAACGCTCCTTATGACGGTAAATACAGTAAATTTGGAGAAACAGAAATTACTGGATTCGCATCGGCATCTACTCTTGAAGAAAATTCAAAATACCGTTGGGTAGTATCTGCAGGCAGTGTTTATTCATCTTCTTCCTCATCTTATTCGTTGGTACGCTGTGTCAGATCGAACTGCGAACAAGGCTATTTCTGGAATGGTGAAAGTTGCGAAATCTCACCGACGCAAACAACGGAATGCACAGAATTGCCCGAACATGCAACATGGAACACAACAGAATCAACCATAACCCAGACATGGAACGGCTATTCGTGGTTCCCGAGCTCAACAGGGTCATATAACGAAACGGCAAATCCAGATCAATGCTGGTTTCAATGCGATTCAGGATACAAGTCGAACGGAACTTCCTGTATTGAATGCCCTTCTGATTATGAATGGAATGATGGTTTCTGCAACAAAATTCCTTACGAAGACTCAGGAAACGGTTTAGTCTGGTCTGCAAAATCAACATCCAGCCTAACTTGGCAATCAGCATCTTCATACTGTAATAACCTCCATTTGAACGGTTATAAATGGCATCTGCCAACCATCAGTGAACTCAAAACGCTTATCATAAACAATGCTGCGACAACTGCCGGCGGAATATGCGAAGTTAAAGATTCCTGTCTTGCAGCATCCTGTCTAAATTCCGCTTGTCATTCCGATTTATCTGATACGAACGAACAACACAGCATATTAGGGGATAAAGACAGGCTCTGGTCATCATCACAACTACAAGACTACAGCGGTGCATACTGGACGGTATCTTTTGATTCAGGCGATATAGCATGGTCTGCCCGTTTGGGAGATCCTTACTTTGTGCGATGCGTAAGTTCTTCCATGAAGCGCATTGAAAATTGCTCAGGACTACCTGAACATGCGAACTGGAGTTATATAACCAGCGTAGAACAGACTTGGAACGGAGAAGAGTGGCTTCCGGCAGCGACAACAGGTTACACTGGTTCCGGAGCAAATTGCAGTTTCAAATGCGATTCAGATTATCTGTGGTATGAAACGCAGTGTATTCCTGCACCGTATTATGATTCTGAAAGCGGTCTGATGTGGTCAGAAAAACCATCTGAAACAATGACTTTGGAAGTAGCAGAATCATACTGTGCTGAACTTTCAGAATCAGGATTTTCAGATTGGCGTATGCCGACGATCAGCGAACTAAGGACTCTTATTCAAAATTGCTCAAGCACTGAAAGCGGCGGCTCCGTAGGATTGACGGATGATTGTCTGTTTTTGGGATGTTGGGCTCAGGATTCCTGCCCAATCAACTCTTACGGAGAATATGGTAAACTTGGTGATAAAAGCGTATTGTGGTCTTCATCCCTTGTACCGGAAAATACAAATAACGCATGGTGTGTCATATTTTCCAGTGCCGCAATATCCTACAGAAGTACAAATGACAAAATTTACGTCCGTTGTGTCCGCAACGCGGAGTAGCGGCTCCGCCGCGACAGCCCAAAAGAGGGGGACCAGCCCGGTCTCCCTCTTTTTTGTTTTCCTTCTCCATACCCATACAAAAAAGAGAGTGACCAAAGTCAACGGGACTCTGGTCACTCCGATTTGTTCTTTTCCTTCCGCCGCTTTAGCGGAGCTGGAAGATCACCGGGAAGGTGTAGGTAACCTTGACGGCGCGGTCACGCTGCTTGCCGGGTTTCCACTTCGGGGAGCTGGAAACGACGCGGACGGCCTCCTTGTCCAGGGAGTCATCGACGCCGCGGAGCACCTTGACGTTGGTCACGCGCCCGTCCGCCTCCACGGTGAACTGGAGGGTAACGCGGCCCTGGACACCGTTTTCCTTGGCGATTTCCGGATAGACGAGCTTGGAGTTGACCCACTTCGAGAACTCGTTGGCATCGCCGCCGTTGAAGGACGGCTTCTCTTCAACGAGCTGGAACGGAATGGCTTCCTCCTCTACTTCCTCTTCCTGGACTTCCTCTTCGCGGTAGTCCATGATTTCGACACCGGTGTTGGCGTCGTCTTCCAGGGAGACGAACAGGTCATCGACCTTGATTTCGTCATCGACGATGTCGATCTGGTCGGAAAGGACCGGGATGTTCGGGGCCTCGGGCGGCGGCGGAGGGGTCTCCTGCTGCAGGGCGACGATTTCTTCGACGTCGTCGATTTGGGTCGTGTCCTCGAGGACCGCTACCTGCGCATCCTTGGAGGAGTACTCGAAAGCACCCCAGGTGACGAGGAGGGCGGCGACGAGACCGATCTCGGTGAAAAGCAGCTTCTTGTTTTCAAGGCTGGCTTTCTCGCTCTTCTTGATTTCCATAACGTGCGGTTTTTAGATAAACTTTTACGATACAAAGGTACGGCGCCTTTTCCGCACCACCAAAGAAACGCGCCGGACAAATCTCGCACGCGTTTTTCGTAAATCGTTAACAATCAGCTGTTTCTAACAGCACCGCAGCGCAAGTCCCTTGAGCCGGTAGAGGCGGTTGTACACATAGGGTTTGTCTTTCTCCAGGAGGGCAGCGATGGTGGTCGAGGAGAAGCCGGAGGCCGTGAAACAGTACAGCAGAAAATCCTCTTCCTTCCATTTCGGGAAGGCGGCACGCAGGCGGGTCATCACGCCGTCGGCCGACTCGTCGAGCGCGCGCTCGAGGTCCTTCTGGACCTTCGGATCGCGGCGCAGCCCCTCGACGAGGCTCCGGACTTCCTTCAGGATCTTCGGCTGGAGATTGTCCGTCCCCTCATAGACGTAATACTGCTCGCAGAGGCGGTCCAGCACGTCCCGCCCGCCGAGCGGCGCGGCGGCCTTCCGCGACAGGCGGGCCTGCAGGTCCTCCGCCACGGCCATCAGGCGGTCGTTTTCCGCCTTCTCTTCCGCGAGTTGCTTGTCAATCTGGGACTTCCGCGCCCAGAAATAAAGGATCAACGTGGCGAGGATCGCGACCAGCAGGAGGAGCAGCAGGCCGCTCCGCATGCGGGCCGCTTCAGCCTCGCGGGCGGCGGCGCCGGCCCGCCGGAGCGAAGCGAGCCCCGCCGCGTGGCGCCCGGACGCACTCTGCACGGTGCTAAGCAGTTCCCACGCGTGCATGCGCTCGACCGCAGGCCCGTTCTTTTCAAAGAAGACACATGCCTGCGCGAGCGCAAGCTCCTGTGCCGTGTCCAGGAAGAAATACTCCGTATAGAAAGCCAGGGCTTCCAGGTAGTCGTATTCCGCCCGGGCGCGGTCGGTTGCGAGGCTGTCCCGGCAAACGCCGTCCAGCACGACCAGGGCGCTGTCCGGCCGCTCCGGCAGGAGGCTTTCCGCCTCGCGGAGCGCGGCCGGCTTTCCGGCCCGGCAGGCAACCAGGCCGAGGGCAAGACAGAGCGGCAGCAGGATCCTTCTCATGGCGCTACTTCTTCTGAATCTCATACCTGTGAATGCCCGCCGTGGCGAGGTCCTGGATGAAATCCGTGGACACGGCGACCTGGAACTTCTTGGAATAGAACTGGATCCGGTACTTTGTCCCGGGATCGTACACATAGAAGGTCAGCGGGATATTGCCCTTGTGCCGCTTCACGACGCGGACAAGGTCCTTGCGGAATTCCGGCGTGAGCATCGGCGTCTCCAGGTCGATGGAAAAACCCTTCAGCAGTTCGTCGGTCACATTGCCGAGCAGGCTCACTTTCCGGACCTTGAAGGCATACGGGACCGTTTTCCCCTGTGCCCGCTCCTCCGGCTTGAGGAAGTATTTCTCGTCGATCTCCCCTTCGATATACAGGGCCGAATTCGGCTGCATGTAGCTCATGAAGGCCTCGTGGTCCTTGCCGAAGAGAGCCAGCTCCCAGCTCCCGCTCTTGTCTTCCAGG
>CACZFE010000119.1 GCA_902780365.1 uncultured Spirochaetales bacterium | reverse complement strand
TCGAAAAAGACAAGCCTGAAACTCTTGCTGAACTCAAAAAAGAGCTCGGAGATCTGCTTCTTCAGGTCGTTTTCGTATCGCAGATCGCAAGCGAGGAGGGGCTTTTCAATTTCGAGGATGTGGCAGAAGCTATCACGGCGAAACTCATAACGCGCCACCCTCACGTTTTCGGCGACGCCAAGGTCAAGGACAGCGCGGAAGTTCTCACAAACTGGAACCTCATCAAGAAAAACAAGGAGAGCCGCAAACATCTTCTTGACGGGATCCCGAAGTCGATGCCTTCGGTCCTTCTTTCGCAAAGATACGCGTCACGTGCCGCAACTATCGGATTTGACTGGAAAAATGCGGAAGATACCTGGAAAAAAGTCGAAGAAGAGAAAGCCGAACTCGTTGAAGCTGTGGAGCAGGGGGATCAGGATCACATCGAGGAAGAATTCGGAGATCTGATGTTCGCGCTTGTGAATTACGGCAGAAAGCTCGGTTTAGACAGCGAAAAGGCTCTCAAAAGGTGCGCTGAAAAGTTCAAGGCGCGTTTCGACGAGATGGAAAACATCGACCCTGCATTCGTCGAAGGCGGCCGAAGCCTTGACGAACTCGAGGCACTTTGGCAGAAGGCGAAGAAGAATCTGAAAAAATAAATTTGGGTATAAAGGTGCGTAAAAATATTGTTTGTTGCTTTGTGATTTTTTTTGTTTTTAGCATTTTAGCCGACATTTCGAAAGAGTTCGATTTCCTTCACAGCGCGTCGTTCTCGTTCAAAAACAGCATCCCTTACATCAGAGTCCACGTAAAAAGTTATGAAAACGGCACAACCGTTGAAAATATAAGCAGTTTTGAGTGCGGTGAGAATACGATAAACGCTAATTCTCTGACTTTTTCAGTTTCTGCATTCACTCCGGCTGTTGTTAAATACAGGATAGCCTTTCAGGAACTTGCGCAGACAGAGCTCAGGAGCCATGCCGAAAAGTCGAAACTCTGGAGCATAAAAACAGGAATGGAAACCGAAATTTTCGTTCACGGCGCGATATTTTCGATAAATAAATCCACCATCGACAACCGCGAATACTTCATCGTTTCAAAAGAAGTCTTCGATAAGAACGAAACAGAAAAACTGCTAAGTAAATTCAGAGAGAACTTCCCTGAGCACAGCATCGTTTCGATTCCTGTCTTTGAAAGCAGCTCAAAATCTGTGATAAAAGTTAAAACCGATGACGGAATGAAGTATAACTGCCGGAATCTGCTGCTGATCCACCCGAAAGCAGGCTTTATGACAGGCAGCGACACGTATCCGGGCGACAAAAACTATTTCCTCACTCCGTCAGGCAGCACGAAAGCCGACCTTGTCATAGAAGATTCGGTTGAAAGCATCCTTGAGCGCATACTTCCCGGCGAGATGTTCCTTGCAGCGCCTCTTGAAACACTGAAAGCTCAGGCCGTTGCGGCGAGGACCGATATTTTCATGCAGCTCGGCAAGCGGCATATTTCCGAGATCTGGCACATCTGCAGCGAAGTCCACTGCCAGAAAGTCATCTGGAACGGCAAAATCGATTCCAAATTCGTTCAAGCTGTTAAAGAGACTGAAGGACAGGTGCTTCTTTTCAACGGGACCCATGTCGCGAGAGCTCCTTACTGTTCAAGTTCGGGCGGCAGGACCGAAGACATAAGAAACGTCTGGTTCACTGCCGAAAAGCCTTATCTGACCGGTGTCTGGGACGGCGACGATCCGCTTGATCTCGACCTTTCCAAAGAGGCTGACCTCAAAAAATTTCTGGAAAGCGATTACGGCGAGGACAACCTGAAAATGAACAAGCGCCACCGCTGGAAAGTAGAGTTCCCTCAGGAAAAAATCGACAGACTTCTTAATTCTCGCAAAAATATAGGAAAACTCAAGGAGATCAGGGGGTTGCAGCGCGGAGTCTCCGGCAGGATCTACAAAATAGAGTTCGTGGGGACGGCTTCGAAACTCGTGGTTTATGGTGAACTTAACATTAGAAGATTACTGGATAATTTATATAGTTCCGCCTTCCTTTCGCACAAAGAGGGCGACATTTGGATTTTTGAAGGAGCAGGCTGGGGACACGGTGTCGGAATGAGCCAGATGGGAGCCATTTCGCTCGGCAGAAAAGGGCGCGACTTCAGCTTCATCCTCAAAAGATACTATCCGAAAACTGAAATAATAAAGATTTACTGAGAGGTGAAAAATGAGTGAGAACAAAAAAGTGATGCTGATGATTCTCGACGGTTTCGGAATCAGGGAAAGCAGTGATTTCAACGCGGTGAAAACGGCGAAAACACCGAATATAGACAGACTTCTGGCTTCTTCGCCGAAGTGTCAGCTCTCCGCGAGCGGCCTTGACGTCGGACTTCCGAAAGGGCAGATGGGAAACAGCGAAGTGGGGCATACGAATATCGGCGCCGGAAGAGTCGTTTATCAGGATCTCACCAGGATCGACAAAGCGATAGAAGACGGCAGCTTTTTTGAAAATCCCGTGTTAAAACAAACTGTTAAAGAGCTCAAGATCCACGGCGGAACGCTCCATCTCATGGGCTTGGTTTCTCCAGGAGGAGTCCACAGCTCGATGGAACACCTTTACGCTCTGCTCGAATTCGGAAAGAGAAACAAACTCGAAGTCGTCGTCCACTGCTTCCTTGACGGCCGCGACACCCCGCCTCAGAGCGCGATAAACTATGTGAAAGAGCTCGACGAGAAGATGAAAAAAGAAAATCTGGGCGAGATCGCGACCGTTATGGGGAGATTTTACGCCATGGACAGAGACAACCGCTGGGAAAGAGTCGAGCAGGCTTACGACGCTCTGACGCTTGGTTTGGGACTGCGCGCAGAAACGCCGGTAGATGCGATCCTCAACTCTTATGCGAGAGGTGAATACGACGAATTCGTCCGTCCGACTATAATCATGAACGACTGCGGCTTCCCGAAAGGGGTAATGCGCGACGAAGACGCTGTGATCTTCTTCAATTTCAGGGCAGACCGCGCAAGAGAGATCTCAATGGCGCTCAACTTTGACGAATTCAACGGATTTATGAGAAAACAGCGTGTCAGCTTCAGCCAGTATGCGACGATGACACGCTACCGCGCCGATTTCCCGTTCCCGGTCCTTTTCGAGCATGAGGAACTCAAAAACATTCTCGGCGAAGTCGTTTCGAAGGCTAAAAAAACGCAGCTCAGGATTGCCGAAACTGAAAAATACGCCCACGTAACTTTCTTTTTCAACGGCGGAAAAGAGACTGTTTTTGATGGTGAGGAGAGGATCCTCGTTCCTTCGCCAAAAGTCCAGACATATGATCTCAAACCTGAAATGAGTGCCTATGAAGTAACTGAACAACTTCTTGAAAATATTGAGAAATTTGATTTGGTCATCCTCAATTTCGCAAATCCTGACATGGTCGGTCACACAGGCGTCATGGAAGCGGCAGTCAAAGCAATAGAAGCGATCGACGAGTGCGTCGGAAAGATCATGGCTAAAGTCGAAAAAGAGGGGAGAGTGCTCATTCTCACGGCAGATCACGGCAACAGCGAGCAGATGTTCGACGAAACGACGAATGCTCCGCACACGGCACACACCACAAACCCTGTTCCGTTCGCGGTTTACAACTACAAAAATATTGAACTTCACAACGGGATCCTTGCCGACATCGCGCCGACGATCCTTAAGATAATGGGTCTTGAAATTCCGTCTGAAATGACGGGAAAGGAACTCTTTTAATCTGATTTAATCCGAAAACTTACATACAGAAACCTTCTTCGCAGGTCTGTCCGTCATCACAGTCCAAATCCTGGTCACAAGGCTCTCCGATATACGAACAATATCCGCCTTCGCAGATTTCGCCGTGTCCGCAATCGTCGCTGCTCTCGCATACAAAATCATCGTCGTTTGGAACACAGGCGTATGTTTCCAGATCGCAGTGGAAAGAAGATCCGAGCATCTCCTCGCAGTCGGTATCGGTTTCGCAGTCTTTTTCGTAGCATACAAAATCGTAGGGGTCGCAGTAGAGGTTGCATGTTACACCTTCTTCCAGAGCGGAGCAGCAGTCGTCATCGATCTCGCATGGAATCTCATCTTCAGTGTAATCGTTGAGAGTGTCCCACTTGAAAGCCGGCAGCTCGTAGCATTTTCCGCCTTCCACATCGACCCATTCCTCATCAGTATCGCTCTCTTTTATATCGATTTCGTAAAAGAGGATCGAAGTGGTCTGCGCTTTGGAACCGACAGTGTCTTCGTTGACATCCTCGAAAGATACGGAGCCTTTCTTCGCGAAATATGTTTTTTCTGAGTGCCATGTTTCGTCAACGTCGCCGTAGAGGAAGAAGCACGGTTTGTTCTCACAGTCGTTCGGGTCGGAATTTTCAAAGGAGACTGTCTTGCCGATGAGTTCTACAATGCTTTTGTCAAAATAAATTTCCGCAAAGAAAACAGGTACGGTTTCGTCATCGTATTCTTCAGTGTCATAAAGCAAGAGATCGATTTCATAATCAGAGTAAGGCATGGAATCGAATGATTTGAAAGTGATTTTCTCACATTTGCTGCCTTCATCCTGGCTGCCGGTGTCGGTATCGGTGTCGGTATCGGTGTCGGTATCCGTATCGGTATCGGTATTTGTATCCGTATCGGCATCAGTGTCAGCCGTTGTGTCGGCATCAGTGTCTGTGTCGGTTTGTCCGGAATCGGTTTTATCACCGGTATCGGAATCGTCGCCTGAATCGGTGTCAACTACATCAGTGTCTGTGTCGGTCTTGTCTTCGCCGTTAGGTGTTACTTTTTTCTTGCCACCGCAGGAAACAAGAAAAACCATTGATAAAATCAGCATCGAAATCACAAAAAACTTTTTCATAAGGACCTCCAAAAAAAATTTGAATGAATAAAACGGCAAATTATAAGAAGTCAGGATTTTTTTTCAAGAGTCCTGACGTTGACATTCTCATCCGTGCAAATAAAATTTTCGGTCTTTGTTTTTTATTGTTTGACGGGGTTGCTATGGCTAATGACTTGTTTTTATTAAAGATTTGCCTTCCAGAGGGTGAAAGGACCGAGTCTGTGGTTCCAGGGACAAAATTCATCGATCTTGCTCCGAAATATCAAGAATATTACAAATTCCGCATTATCGGAGCTGTTTTCAACAACGAATTCTGCGATTTGAGCAAAGAGATCCCGGGAGAGGGAAAAGTCGAATTTTTCACGATGGAAAACAGGGACGGCTATCTGTTTTACCTGAGAAGTATATTTTTCGTGATGATAAAGGCGGCGAAGGAGATCTTTCCCCATGCGGTCCTCCACATCGAATACAGCATAGGAAACGGCTACTACTGCTGGTTTGAAGGCCTTGAGTGGCTTGAGGCCGGTGATGTGGAGCGCATTTCAGAGAAAATGAGGGAGCTGATCAAAGCCGATATTCCGTTCATCAGGCAGAATGTTCCGACCAGTCAGGCGATAGAGGAATTCAGAAAGCAGGATCTTTTGGACAAAGTCTCGCTTTTTAAGATCAGGACTCAGCCGCGCACCAATATCTACTGGCTCGGTAAGACTGTAGGCTATTTTTCGGGTTATCTTCTTCCTTCGACTTCTTACTGTGACAAATTCCACCTTATGCACTACAAAAACGGAATAGTTCTTCTTATCCCTTCGCAAAGCGACCCTGACACGGTCCCGGCGTTTCAGGACAGCCCGAAATATTTCGACATAATTCAGGAGCACAGCGAGTGGCTCGATATCCTTGAGCTTGACACCTGCGCCAAACTCAACGACTGTATAAGGCGC
>CACZFE010000118.1 GCA_902780365.1 uncultured Spirochaetales bacterium | reverse complement strand
AAAAAACTACTCCTCTTTCTCTCAGTTTTTTTCTTTTTCGGTTTCCTGACAGCGGAAGAAGTACAGGTCGGCGAATACACGATTGAAGATGTCACGATAACACTGTTTGAAGACAGGGAACCTGAACCTGAACCTGAACCGGCAAAAGAAGCTGAAAAAGAGCCGGAACCTGGAGATGCTGAATGTGGCTGCGGCAATTCAGGTAAAACCTATGAAAAACCGAAATTCTTTTATATCCAGCCCTCTCTCGGATTCGGCAGCGGACTTTCACTCTACCGGCCGACTGTAGCCCTTGATGCCGGTTTTCTTGTCGCTCACACTCCGGAAGTCAACTATTATGTCGGGTTGGATCTCGATCTTTGGTGGCCGCTTGACAGTATTACTGACCGTTATGATCCTATTTTGAATTTTTTTGTTAAGGCGGACGGAGTTTTTGACGTTATGACCGGAAATAATCCGTATATAAGATCGGTAAGCCTCTGGATATCGGTAGGACTTGATATGATGTACGGTCATAAAATAGATGATGTCGGAAAAAAGTTCGATGCAGCTGTGAGATATAATGTTGCATGGGGAACCGGAGTCGATCTGGTCTTCAGGAACTATCTTGTGCTGAAATTGGGATTGGACAGTTTTTGGGGGTTTGTTCCCGACTGTACGTTTGCCGTTGGTTACAGGTTTGGATCATGAGTGTCGGGTTTGTGAAAAAAATATCACTGTTTTTTGCGGTATTTTTTCTTCTTTTCTCTTTGTATGCAGAAGATGCGGCGCAGGAAAACAAAGAAACTCCAAAAAAGCAGGAAAGTGCCTGCTGCAGCGGTGAAGAAAAGACTGATAACCCCGCCGATTTTTTCTATTTTTCGCCCTTCATAGGATTGTACGGTTTGGGAATCGACCTCGGGATGAGCACCGATTTCCGCGTAAAACAGATAGGAAAAGGAAAAGACGTCTATTTAGGATTCAAGGCCGATCTCAGATTCGGGCGCTCTATGACGCATTCGGACAGGGTATATGATATATATCTTCCGCTTCAGATGAAGAGTTCTTTCAACTTCAAGCAGCGCGCTCCATATATCGATACGCTGGCTTTATGGATCACTCTCGGAGCCGATCTTGTTTTTGAGGGGCAGTACGAAAGAGTTTATGTCGAAGAGATACATCTTGGAAAAGACAACTACAAATATGACGGTCTGACCAGAGTCGATGCCGCATGGGGCATAGGTCTCGATGTCATATTGGATTACAATATCGTTTTTACGGCGGGATTTAATTCATTCAAAGGGAAATATCCTATTTTGAGTTTAGCTTTCGGATATCGTTTTTAGGAGCTTTTATGAGAAAGGTCTTGATATTTTCATTGATTCTCATGCTTTTCGGCGCTTTATCTGCCGAAGAAGCCGTGAATACGGAAAACGCTCCTGAAAAACAGAAAAATTTCTATATTCAGCCGACATTCGGATTCGGGACTGGGTTTTCGCTCTTCAGACCTACGATCTCGCTTGATGCTGATATCCTTGTAGCAAAACTTGCGAAATCGGATGTTTATGTCGGCCTTGACTTGGATTTCAGATACATAGTTCTCCAGCAGGTGATAGGACCAGCGCCGAAAGTGGAGCTTCCTCTGCAGGTAAACACGGTTTTTGACTTCGCAACACCGAACGGCGTCCTTAAATCAGTCGGATTATGGCTTTCCGCCGGAGTCGATCTGATATTTTACAGAGGATATTACCATCGTCCGGATAAAAACGGAGAAATGGATTATTATTATGACGCGCACGATTCTTTGAGATGCTTCGCCGCGTGGGGAATAGGGCTCGACCTCCTGTTTGAGAGGAATATCGTTCTGAAACTGGGCATAGACGGCTTCGGCGGAATATACCCCGATCTTACGGTAACAGCCGGTTACCGCTTTTAAAACTCGCTCATTTTTTTGTGAATTTTTGCAAAAAGTCGCTCATCTTTTGCTG
The DNA here is from genome assembly GCA_902780365.1 of uncultured Spirochaetales bacterium. GTDB lineage: Bacteria > UBP6 > UBA1177 > UBA1177 > UBA1177 > UBA1177. The sequence continues at coordinate 7,429 of CACZFE010000118.1, read as the reverse complement.
AATTTTCTTGAAAAGTCGCTCGTTTTTTTGTAAATTTTGTGAAAAAGTGTAATAAAATCAATGCTTTTGAAAAAAATGATGATTTTTTATCGGTTTTTGACTTTGTTTGCGCACTCTTTCAGCCCAAAAATTCTTGAATTTTATCATGATTATGTATAAAAAATCTGTTCAATAGGTAGTTGCAGGTGATTTATGAAGAAACTGCTTCTCTTTCTCTCAGTTTTTTTCTTTTTCGGTTTTCTGAGAGCGGAAGAGGTGCAGGCCGGCGAATACACCATTGAAGACGTCACGATAACCTTGTTTGAAGAAAGAAGACCTGAACCAGAGCCTGAACCGGAACCCGAAGATGCCGGATGCGGTTGCGGCAATTCAGATAAAGCCTATGAAAAACCGAAATTTTTCTATATCCAGCCGGCATTCGGATTCGGTATAGGATTGTCATTTTATAGACCGACTATTGCTCTTGATGCCGATTTTCTGATTGGTCACACCCCTAAAGTCAATTTTTATGTCGGACTTGATCTCGATTGCAGAAAACCTGTTGTTACTCTTCACGAAAAATGGGATCCGATAGTGGATTTTGCCGTTCAGAGTAACGGAGTCGTCGACATTATGATAGGTGGATCGGATTTGAAATCATTCGGTATCTGGACATCGCTTGGTTTGAATATAACTTACATTCAGAGATGCCACAAGGATGAGGGATGTGAACCGGCTTATTTCAGATATATGCCCAGTTGGGGAACAGGGTTTGATTTTGTGTTCGACAACAATATCGTTCTGAAAGTTGGAATAGACGGATTTTTGGGTATTTACCCTGATTTGACGCTTCTTGTCGGCTACAGATTTTGATTGTACAGGAGTGATGATGAAAAAAACTTTTATCTTTTTTGCTCTGTTTTTTTTCATTTTCTCCATGGTTGCTGAAGAGGCTTCCGAAACAGCAAAGGAAAATCACGGAAATCAGATAAAAAGTTGTGGCTGTAGTGAAGAAAAGGATGAAAAAAAGCCTGATTGTTTCTATTTTGAGCCTTCACTGGGAATAAAAACAGGACTTCCGATATTGCTCAGTGCAGTGCTTGATATGAGTTTAGATTTTCTTGTTTACAGCAGAGAGCAGAGACCCAATATTTATCTAGGACTGAATTTAGGTTTAAGATATTCTCCCATTGGGGATGTTGCTAATGATGGTGAAGATAAGAACAGATTGGATTTTCCTTTTCAGGCAAAGATTTCTTTTGATTTCAAACGGAACAGACGCCATGTCGATTATGTGTCATTCTGGCTTTCCGGGGGAGCGAATCTTATGTGGTGGCAGGAAACACGCTGGATAAACCAAAAACAAAAAGAAATAACGGAATCTTCATGGAAATTTACGGCTGCCTATGGATTCGGACTCGATCTGGTGTTTAAAAACAATGTCGTTCTTAAATTCGGATTTGATTCCTTCAGAGGGATCTGGCCCGAGCCAGTTATTGCCGTTGGTTACCGCTTTTAGGTGATTTTTATGAAAAAATTCGCTTTGTTTCTCACAGTTTTTCTTTTTTTCGGCTTTTTGATCGCGGAAGAAGTGAAAACGGGCGAATACGATTTCGGCGATATCACTGTCACGCTGTTTGAAGAGAGGGAACCGGAACCGGAACCGGAAAAAGCGTGAAACTAAGGAAAAAAGTAAGTTCTTCTATGTCCAGCCGGTTCTTGGTATAGAATTAGGCAATATAGCTTTCGGTACTCTCTTCAATTTGGATATCGATTTTCTTGTCGCCGAAACGAAAAGAAAAAACAATATATACCTCGGTGTCGATTTGGGAGCGGTATTCGCACCTGAGCATTTTTGGGAAATTCCGCTCCAGGCGAATATCACTTTCGATTTCAAACAAAAAGATCCCAGGCTGAATTATGTGAGTCTATGGATGTCGCTCGGAGCGAATTTCTGTTTCGAGATATGGAGAGATTCTTCGGAACGGTATGTTGCGGTTGCATGGAGGACCGGTCTGAGCATTGTTTTTGTGAATAACATGGTGATAAAAATAGGGCTTGACAGAGTCCCGCGGGAAAAGGACGTACACAATCTCCGCGGATTGTATCTGAGTCTTATAATTGCTTTGGGATACAGGTTTTAGAGGAGTGTTATGAAAAAAATCACGGTATTTTTAATAATATTCCTCTTTTTCAGTGTCATCATGGCGGAATCTGTATCAAATGAAGTGAAAACGGCTGAAAACGGCGGTTCTGAAACTGCGGCTGAAACTGAAGAAGCCCCGCAAAAATTTTATATCCAGCCCGCTTTGGGAGTCGGATCGGGTTTTTCCCTTTTCCGTACGACTGCCGCTTTGGATGTTGATTTCCTTTTAAAGCGTTTCGATAGCAGCGGAGTGAATCTCTATACGGGTTTCGATTTTGATTTCAGATATATGACTGTTTTTTGGTGGAACATCATTGAACTGGCTTTGCAGGCAAATGCGGTTGTGGATATAGATTTGAAGAATCAGCCGCATTTGAAATCGGTGAGTGTATGGGCTTCGCTCGGACTTCTGCTGCTTTTCGATAAGGATGAGGTCGATGAATATTATTGGAGCGATTATTTTTTGGTTTTGAAGCCCGCTTGGGGATTCGGAACCGATCTCGTTTTTAAAAACGGGATGGTGTTGAAGCTCGGATTAGACGGATTTCTCGGTAAATATCCCGATCTGACTGTCGCAGTAGGCTACCGTTTCTGACCCTAAACTTTGGAGACGAATCTGTTTCCTTCGATGTATTTGCGCCAGGGTTTGTCCTTGAATTCTCCGGCGTAGTCGATGTTTATGCGGGCAGTCGAAACTATGGAAAAATCACCTAAGTCCGGATTTTTTTCGAGAAAAAGTTCTTTTCCGCTCACAAGGTCGCATCCGTTGAGACTTTTGTCGAGAAGGAGCGCTTTCGCAAGTTTGCCGGGACCGTTCGTGAGGTCGGTTTCCTTGACGATCCCTTTGCGGTTCGACCTGATCAGATCGAGTCCTTTGACCGGCTCGACTGCGCGGATAAGGACAGCCTGCGGATCGTCTTTCGGTGCCGAAACGACATTCAGGCAGAAGTTCATCCCGTAAATCATGTAGATGTAGGCGTGTCCGCCCGGCAGAAACATCGCCTCGGTCCTTTCGGTTCGTCTGCCGCCGAAAGTGTGGCACCCTTTGTCGGTAACTCCGCAGTAGGCCTCGGTCTCTACTATTTTTGCGACGATCCTGCCGCGCTCAGTCTGCCTTACGAGATAGTGACCGAGCAGATCTTCCGCGACACTGAGAGCGTCTCTCATGAAAAAAGAGCGTGGAAAACGCATGAAAACTCCGTTAAAACAAACCGTTAAAGACACCGGAATTTACGGCAAAGCAAAAAAATTTCCTAATTTTTTCTATGTTGTATAGTCGCCCGTTTTGATTTTTTTGTTTTTTTTAAGGAGGAAAAAATGATCAACATCGCTCTTTTCGGAGTTCCGGGAGCAGGAAAAGGAACACAGGCACAGCTTCTTAAAGAACATTTCAGCCTTTGCCACATTTCGACAGGCGAGCTTATCCGTCAGGAGATCCGCGGCGGAACGGAGCTCGGCAAAAAGGCGAAAGCCATCATCGACAGAGGCGAACTTCTTGACGACGCGATAATTTCCGACATGTTCAAAAGCGAACTCAAAAAGAATATCGGCGGCAACGGATTCCTTTTCGACGGTTATCCGAGAACGCTGAAACAGGCTGAAATTTTTGACAATATGCTGAAAGAACTCGGTCTTAAGCTCGACTGCATGGTAGAGATCCTGCTTTCGGAAGAGGAATCAACGAAAAGAATACTCAAAAGAGCAGAGATCGAAGGCCGCTCCGACGACAACCCCGAGACTGTTAAAGCGCGTTTCGAAGAATACCGCGGCAAAACAGCTCCGATCGCAGACCACTACAAAAAACTCGGTCTCTACAAGAGCGTAGACGGTTTCGGAAAGATCGAAGACATCCAGACAAAGATCGTCGAGATCATAGAAAACCTGCATTAAGCCGTCATTTTTTTGCCGCCAATTTTCTTGTCGATATTTCGAAAATTCGATATTCCGATATATCGAACGGCGGCAATTCGACATTCCGACATGGCGGCAATTCGATATTTCGACATGGCGGCACCAATAGACAATCTAAAATTGACTTTCAGCTTTTTGAGAGTAGTATCTCGCGTCAATTTTGCCGGAGTGGTGAAATAGGTAGACGCACTGGACTCAAAATCCAGCGGGGGCGACCCCATACCGGTTCGATTCCGGTCTCCGGCACCATTTTTTATTTCATGAAATTATTTTTTGAAAACGCAGTTGGAAAATTCCTGAGGCATTTTGTTTTTGTACGGCGAAGGATTCGTGCCGAGCGGATGGTCATAGAAAAATTTTACAAGAGCGTCGATGTCGCTCTGTGATGTATGAGGATCGTGACCGCCGCCGTGGTTGCAGAGAATCGCACTGTGACCGTTTTCATGGAGATAGTCTCCGTCATTCTGTGCCGTTTCGTTGAAATCGATAGTGAAATTGATCAGTCCGTCTTCAACGCTCCATGTGTCGCTTCCTGCATCGCCGAACATGAACATCTGGGTGTATTTGTTGTGGTTTTCTTCAAAATCAGGCCATGTGAAGAAAGAGCCTATCGGGATCATGGTTCCTTCGCTGATTTCGACTGTACCGAGTGCTTCACGGTTTGCAGAGTTCGAGAAGTATGCACCTGAGTAGGTGAGAACACTCGCAACTTTATCTGATCTCATCAGGGCGATGCTGTCAGCAGCTATTGCTCCTGCTGAAAATCCCGAAATGTGGATGCGCTCTTCGTCAACCATATTTCTGGTCTTGAGACATTCCAGAATCGCGTCAAACATATCTGCTTCAGCGTTTCCGTCAGACAGTGTTACGATATCCCAGTCAAGACCTGTCGGCGGTATGCTGAGCTGGAATTTGTCGCCTCTTGCTTCAGGAATGACAAGGATAAACGGCATCGTTTCATTGTTTACATTTCCTGCAAGAACTGTGTCGATGTCGGCTGCTTCAACATTGTACGGATGGTAGAAGAAAACAACCGGAAGTTTTTCTTCGGTGTTTGAAGGCATACGGAGATAAAAATTTCTTGCAAGCGTATCGGAGCCTTCGCCGACCATCAGGTTTTTGTTGTAACCTTCCTTGAAATTTTCGCATGTAAGCGGTTCTCCGTCAGGAGTTTCCGGTTCTTCGGGTTCTTCTTCTTCAACAAGATCCTCTTCTGTGAAGAAGTGGCAGATCTCGGCAAATTCTCCCGGAAGAGCGTCTTTGTAAGGCGAAGCAACTGTTCCGAAAGGATGGTCTGCGAAGAATTTTATTGCGCTGTCCTCGCTGATACCTGCAACATCATGGCCTTTGCCGTGGTCGCAGAGGATCGCGTCGTGGCCCATTCCTGCGAGGTAGCCTGCTCCGAGGCGTGCCATCTGGTTGAAGTATATCGTGAACAGTCCGCTGTAACCCCAGGAGTCTTCCTCTTTGTTGCCGTGAATGAAAACCTGCGGATATTTGTTGTGCTCTTCCGCAAAATCAGGCCAGCTGAAGAAGTCGCCGACTTTCATTCCCATGATCTCTCCGAGAGCGTCGCGGCTTGTTTTGTCCGAGAAGTATGCGCCGGAATATGACAGGATGCTTGCGACTTTATCAGGTCTCTGAACGCCGATGCTGTTCGCGATTATCGCACCTGCCGAGAAACCCGAAACGTGGATGTGTTTCTCGTCGATTTTCCATTTTTTCTCAAGGCATGCAAGGACTGCGTCGAACATGTCGATTTCCGCGCTTCCGTCCTTGAGGTTCATCATATCCCATTCGATCCCTTTCGGCGGAATGTTGTCGAATGCGAAAACGTCGCTTCTCGATTCGGGAACGACAAGGATAAACGGCATCGTTTCGTTGTTTACGTAGCCCGAAAGGAATCTTTCAAAATTTTTGGCAGTGTCGCCGAAGCCGTGATAGAGGAAAATTACCGGAACTTTTTCCAATGAATCGACATTTTCCGGCAGTCTCAGATAGAAAGAACGCTCAAGTTCGTCACTGCCTTCGCCGACGATCAGATTTTCGTTGAGTCCTTCAGCGAAATCCTCGCATTTGAGGGATTCTTTTGCAGGCTCTTCTTCATCTGGGGTTTCAGTCTCATCGTCGATTTCTGCAGGTTCGGCATCATCGTCGGAAATTTCGTCGGTGTCGTTCTGTTCTTCTTCTTTTTCTTCTTTCTTTGAATCACCGCATGAAACGGCAAAGAAAAGGACAAGAACAAGTGTTAAAAACCATGAAAATTTTTTCATAATCATTCTCCTTAGTAAATAAACCAAAAATACGCGAAAACTTTAGATTTTTCGTTTGTTTTGTCAAATTTATTTATGGTCAGCCGCGCAAGGGCAAAAAAGCGAAATGCGATATCGAGATTCGGTTTGAGAATATTTTTTTAGCTTTTATTTGCCCTTTTTATGTGGCTAAAATTATTGGATAAAAATTGAATAAGAGACTGTTTTTACGATTTCTATTCGCCTTTTTATTCGCCCTTTATTCAAATATCTATATTTCGCCATTATTTTTTAATGTTTTCAATCCAATGTTTAAGGCTTTTGTGATCATTTCATTTTCTTCCCAATATTTATTGCCTAGCATATAAATCATTTTTCCTCTTTCACCATCTGTTTTGATATAATCCATTGCTCGAAGCTGTTCAAGAAAATTGCGAAGTTGTTTTTCACTAATATGGCTACCAATAATTTTTACAATATCTGATTTCTTAGCTTTACCGTATTTTTCAAGATATGGAACCAATACGGATAATAATTGTTGAGCGTCCCAATCTGCCAACATTGAATATTCCGATGTTTTGCCAGACATTTCATAATAATGCCTGTGCAACGTATAGTATTGGGCATTTGTTTTTCCGTGTTTTTCAATACAGTTTTTTGCCTCTAATTTTTTTGCGATATTCTTGTCTGCTATCTTCTGTTCTCCATCCCTGATTTCACACAATAACATGATGTCAAAAACCGACAATTTATCGTTGTCAGGCAATTCAGATTGAATTTTTTGCACAAACAATGCAAATCCAGGTTCTTTAACTATTGCTGACAAGATCACTGTAACTGTAAAATCGTCAGAATATGAATAATCTGGAGCGGGTTTTCCTTCTGCTAGTGTATAAAGGAAAATTTTGTCCATCCCTTGTCCAGAACGTTCTACAATTCCGGTTTTGGAAAGAGTGTCTGCAATAAGTCTGTTGCGTGGAGTGCTTGGAACTGTCAGCAAATTATCCAAAGAGACTCCTTGTGGAAAGCCGCCAGCATTTATTACATCTAATCTGGTTGGATACATTTTTATTACTATTTCGCTGTTTCTGCGGTAATCTCTATGTGCAAAAGCGTTGTTAATTATTTCTCTTATGACATC
>CACZFE010000117.1 GCA_902780365.1 uncultured Spirochaetales bacterium | reverse complement strand
CAAGACTCAAAACTCCGGTCACAGGTCTTATTTCTCCGTTAAGGGCAAGTTCTCCGACTATCATGTATCCGTCAACTTTATCGGTTTCCATGCTGTATATCGAAGCGATTATCGCCGTTGCGATCGGAAGATCGAAACCGGCACCTTCTTTCCAGATACCGGCCGGCGCGAGATGTATCGTTATCCTGTTCTGCGGGAAAAGGTGTCCGCTGTTGATTATCGCCGTTCTCACACGCTCTTTCGACTCTTTAACGGCATTGTCCGGAAGCCCTACGATGGAAAATGCCGGCATACCCTTTGAAATATCGACTTCGACATCGATCACACTTCCGTCTATTCCTGAAACCGAACCGCTTTTCAATATAGAAAACATACACACCACCTTAAAGTTAACAACAAAATCGAACATATCAATACTCAGATTTGCAAATAAGTCAAATTTAAAATAAAATTTCACAACTTTAATTTTTTAGATATATCTTATTACAGATATCACAAACAATATTATTTATTTCAGAAATCCAAACCGTCTTATGTGTATAGGAAAAGCGAGAATATCGCGTCAATTGCGACAACCATGAATATCGAAACAACGACTGATTCCGTCGTGGCGCGTCCAACCGCGTCTGCTCCGCCGCGGACATTGAGCCCTTTGAAACTGCCGACTGCAAGAATTACCCATGCAAACGAAATACTTTTCATCGTACCCCAGAAAATATCCTTCATTTCGATTGATTCAATCACATCGACCAGAAACGATCCCGGCGGAATATTGTAAGCCGAAGCAATCAGAAATCCCCCGAAAATTCCTGCGATATCGGCTACCAGAGTGAGGACCGGCATGACTGTCGTGAAAGCCCAGAATTTCGGAACAAGAAGGAATTTCAAGGGTTTTACACCCATCGTTTTGAGCGCGTCGACCTCTTCCATAACGACCATTGTTCCGATTTCGGCGGCAATCGAGCTTCCCGTTCTGCCGGCAATGATTATCGCTGTAATCAGAGGGCCGAGCTCTTTGGTCATAACCATCGTGCTCATCATCGCGATCATGCTCTGACCGCCCATTTTGGCAAGCTGGATCGCCGCCTGGAGAGCAATGGTAAAACCTATGAGAAATGCGAGCAGAAATACAATCGGAACAGCTAAGTATCCGATATAATAAGCATTTTTCGTTGTGTCGTTTTTCAGTATGAACTTTCTGTTGAATATTGATTCCAGCGAATAGAAAATCATGTCGACCATGATAACGAAGAAGTAAAAAACAACATCCCAGAGTTTCAGAAGCCTTCCGCCAAGCCTTTCAATACGCGGTTCTGCCGGTTTTTCATCATCTTCTTTTTCGGTTTTGCCCTCGTCTTTCGGATAGAAAATATCGTTTTTCAGTTCTTCGGGGACTATCAGCTGATCAGGATGGTCTTCTGAAAGCTGTCTGATTAGCGCCTTTGTTATCGAATTGAGCTGAATATCGCGCCCTACCTCGAAAGTTCCGCCTTTTGCAAAAAGTTTTGAAAGCGCACTGTAAGCCTCTTTGCTGTTTTCAATAGTTAAGTCGGCAGGAATATTAAGTTTTTCAGTCATTTCACTTCGCCATATCTCTGACATAATCAGCAAACTGCATAAGGATCTTCATCCACCCGCTTTCAGGAAATGCCGAAGAAAGCGCCGCTTTCGCCTTTTCAGTCCTCTCGACAACAGCTGCTCTTGCACCGTCAAGTCCCATCAGCGCCACCCGTCCGCGGCTGCCGGGCATGTCCACCTGGCGCCAGGTTTTGCCCTGGTCGTCCGAAATCTGGAAAGCTATTCCTGTTTCGGCAGCAAAATCCTCAAGCGCCTTAACCTCTTTTTCAGAGGCATCGAGCCATGCAGCGGCACCGGCAGTAGCAGCTATGAAAAGTTCAGAAGTCTTGTAGTAGTTGATAAAATCGAGCTTTTCCGCGGTCCTCTCGTTTTCGGGGATCGTGCAGTCGTAAACCTGCCCCAAAGTCATACCTCTGCCGCCGACAGCCTTTGCAAAGTAGCACCCTGCACGCTTGATATTGCCTTCGCCGAATTCGAAAATAAGCGAAAACGCATCAGTATTGAGCGCATCGCCTGCTAAGATCGCGATATCTTCACGGAAAGCCTTGTGGCAGCTCGGCTTGCCGCGGCGGAGATCGTCGTTGTCGAGAGCCGGAAGGTCATCGTGGATAAGCGAAAACGTGTGGACAAATTCAAGTGCGCAGGCATAAGGCATGATGAGCTCTTTCGGCTTGCCTAGCATGTTGCAGACAGCTATCGAGAGAAAGGGACGGAGCCTTTTTCCGCCGGCACTGAGGCTGTATTCCATAGCCTCGTGCAAAACTCCCGGGATATGAAGCGAGTCAAGATAAAACTTCAAATGTTTCTCGATATTTGCTTTCTCCGCATTGATCGCTTCCAAAAAAGTGAGCTCTGACATTTCAGCCTCCGCAAAAAATCAAAACCGCCGTAAAATAGCAGTTTTGAAAAACTATTCCAGTATATTTTTGATTTCTTCGATGATTTTAGTGAAACGCGGCCCGGGAAGGCTCCAGAAATCCTCGGTTTTAATGAAAACTTTCCCGTTCCTGACAGCGTTTATATCGAGATTAGACCAGCTTTTTGTGATAAAATCGAGCTTTTCAGGGGTAAGATCAGACGCTGTTATAATGTCAATCACGATATCGGGGTTTAGCGAAAGGATCCCTTCGAGCTGGATTTTCGGATAAGCCATGTTCCCTGTGTATGCGTTTGCCGCGCCGGTTAGGTTGATGATCTCATTAAGAAATTTGTCATCACCGACTGCATAGGCATCTTTTATCGTGCTGTTTTCATAGTCACGCCCGACAAGAATGAGGATTTTCTTTTTTTCTCCCTCTTTTCCGGCTTTTTTAAGGTAAGGTTCGAATTTTGCCTTGAAAGTTCTCCCCTTCTCTTCGATTTTGCAAGTCTCGGCGACTACATCTATCGAATTGACAAAACCCTGCACGCTCGTCTGGTCCAGAATCACGGTTTTCATCCCAGCAGATTTCATTTTCGAAGCAAGTTCACCATAAGCGCTGAGGACAAAAACGACATCCGGTTTGAGTGCGACGACCGCTTCGCTGCTTACCGAAAAGGCCTTTCCGATTTTAGATTTGCTTTTTACTTCTTCCGGATAGTGACAGTTTTCGGTGACTCCGACGACATTTCCGCCGAGTCCGAGGTCGAACAGTGTTTCAGTTATGCTGGGAGCGGTGCTTACGATCCTTTGGCACGCAGTCTCGCTTTCTTCTTTCGGCTTGGCCGGCTGACTGCACGCCACAAAAACAAAAACAAGTACAAAAAAACAGACTTTTCTAATCATTTTCAGCTCCGGTTCTCACCTTTCATAAAACCGCTCATAATGCAGGCGCCGGCAGCACCGGCTTCTATCACGGAACCTATATTTTGTTTATCGATCCCCCCTATCGCGTAAACCGGGATTTTCACTGCTTTGCAGACATTTTTCAAAGCCTCGGTCCCCCTCGGTTCGAGCCCTTTTTTGCAGTCTGTAACAAAAACATGCCCGAAAGTTATGTAGGAAGCACCCAGTTTTTCAGCCGTGACAGCATCTTCGACCGAGTGGCAAGAGACTCCGGTTTTTTCGAAAAAACTCTTTTTTTCGCCGCTCAAATCCTTAAAAACAGGGAGCGGAAGATGAATCGATTTCACACCGAGTTCAATCGCAGTATCGACATAAGTATGCAGGATCGCTTCTATTTTTCGTTTTTTACATATTTCAGTGAATTTTTCAGCCAGATCAAAATATTCCTTTTCACTCAGATCCTTTTCACGCAGGATTATCGCAGTCACGCCGCTACAGGCGATCTTTTCAATCCTTTCAAAAAAATCACCTTCGCAGATATGTCTGTTTGTGACGCAGATTATGTTTGAATTCATTTTTTTTACAGGTAGATATAATCGTTCAGCACCGGCTGCATCCCCTCTTCCGACATGTCTTCATACATTTTTTCGAGGCTGCGGCTGTCGTTGATTTCGAACTGTTCGTCACCTTCTGCGGTTTCAGCGCTTTTTCCGGTGTATTTGCTTTCGTGGTCGCCTATTCCGGTCGAAACTCCGGCCGAAATTTTGGTAGCCGCAATTTTCACGATGCCGTTTCTGAAAGTCTTGCTTTCACGCGATGAAACCGTGATCCCGGCAAACGGCAGGAAAAGGCGGTATGCGCACAAAATCTGACATAGCTGTCTCTCGTGGACATCGAGAGGATTTATCTTTTCGTTGTTGATTATCGGTCTCAGACGAGGGCATGAAAGCGAAATCTCGGCCTGCGGATACTTTCTCTGGATGAAGTATGCGTGAAGTGCTGTGGCAAGCGCATCTTTTCTGAAATCGGATAGCCCGAGCAGTGCGGCGAAAGCGACTCCTCTCATTCCGCCCATAAGTGCGCGTTCCTGCGAATCGAAGCGGTAAGGCCATACCCTTTTATGACCTCTGAGATGGAGTTTTTCGAAGCGGACTTTGTCGTAAGTTTCCTGAAAAACGGTGACATAATCGACTCCGCACTCGTGGAGATACCTGTATTCATCGACATTGAGAGGATAAACCTCGACTCCCACCATTCTGAAGTATTTTCTCGCTAATTTGCAAGCTTCTCCGATGTATCCAACACTGCTTTGAGAGCGGCTTTCGCCTGTCAGAATGAGCACTTCCTCCATTCCGCTCTCGGCGATTATCTTCATTTCGTGCTCGATCTGCTCCATGTCGAGTTTCATGCGGCGGATGTCGTTGTAGCAGTTGAAACCGCAGTAAACGCAGTAATTTTCGCAGTAATTCGCGATATATAGCGGCGTGAAGAAGTAAACTGTGTTGCCGAAGTGGTTCTGCGTTTCTATTGATGCAAGATGCGCCGCCTCTTCAAGAAATCTGTCAGCCGCGGGCGAAAGAAGAGCCTTCAAGTCCTCGATTGTCCGGTTCGTGTGGTCGAGAGCGCGTCTCACATCTGCCGCCGTGTATGAATCGGGATCGTAAGAATCGACTTCAGCAAGAACTTTCGCGGAAATGTCGGAATCGATCTTTTCCATTCCCGGAAGATATTCCATTATGTCGGCGCGGGACGCCGGATTTGTCTCAAGCTCGTGCTTTTTCGCAAGAGCCTCATTTGAAAGTTTTTTTGAATCTACAAAATAGTTGTTATCCATTTCAGCCTTCTAATCGTGTAAAAATCCGATAAGAGTATCAGACGGTGCGCCGCCGCGCGAAAGAACTCTGCCTAAACCCGAAAGATAAGCCTGTCTGCCCGCTTCTATCGCCTTTCTGAAAGCATCTGCCATCATCGGAAGATCTCCTGCAGTCGCAAGAGCAGTGTTCGACATTATCGCCGCGGCACCCATTTCCATAGCCTCGCATGCCTGTGACGGGCGGCCGATCCCTGCATCGACTATTATCGGAAGGTCGATCTCGTCAATCAGGATCTGGATAAAATCGCGTGTGCAGAGCCCTTTGTTGGAGCCTATCGGAGAAGCGAGCGGCATGACCGAAGCTGCTCCTGCATTCACAAGGTCGCGCGCCGTGTTAAGGTCAGGATACATGTAAGGCATTACGACAAAACCCTCTTTTGCAAGGATCTCGGTCGCCTTCACTGTTTCAACATTGTCAGGAAGAAGATATTTCGTGTCGCGCATGATCTCGATCTTTACAAAATCACCGCAGCCGAGCTCTCTTGCAAGTCTCGCGATGCGCACAGCCTCCTCCGCATTCCTCGCTCCCGATGTGTTCGGAAGCAGCGTGACCCCTTTCGGAATATAGTCGAGAATGCTTTCGTGCTCCTTGGAATTAGCGCGTCTGACGGCAAGCGTGATGATTTCCGCACCGGCATACTTCACCGCAGCTTCGATAAGTTTCATTGAATACTTACCCGAACCAAGAATGAAACGGGACGAAAACTCATGCCCGCCGATAACAAGTTTGTCTTCTTTATTCATAAAATCCTCCTTCATTTCAAGAACACAGCGTCGCAGCCGTGACAAAACTCGTCCTTATCACTCTTTTTTCTCCATTTATCAATAAATTCTTATATATTTTTTTATTGACAGGAAACATTATCTCCTTATAATGTCGCCCGCACTTTGCCGGATAACCGGCGGTGACGAAAAAAACAGGAGGTATTTTCGTATGTCACAAGAAACTTTTGCAGAACTGCTTGAGGAATTTCTTCCTAACAAAGAAGAAAATTCAGGCGAAAAAATCAGTAAGGGCATCGTTCGCGCCATCAGAAAGGATTTCATCATTGTTGATGTCGGTCTGAAAAGCGACGGCGTTATTTCGGCAAGCGAATTCACGCCGGAAGAACTTTCCAATCTCAAAGTCAACGACGAAATCGAAGTCGTTGTAGAGAACTGGGACGGCGACAGAGGCATGAACCTTTCCAAAGAAAAGGCTTCGAAGCTCAAAGTATGGGAAGTTGTCGAGAAAGCTTTCCAGGACGGCTCGCTTGTAAACGGTACAATCGTTGCGAAAGTCAACGGCGGTCTTGCTGTTGATATCGGTGTAAAGGCGTTCCTTCCCAATTCACAGGTTGCTCTGAGACCCATCAAAAACGTTGATGACCTCATCGGCAAAACCTATGATTTCAAAGTCATCAAATTCGACAAGAAGAAAGGCAACATCGTCATTTCGAGAAGAGACCTTCTTGAGAAAGAGAGAGAAGCTCTCAAGAACACGACTCTCGAAAAACTTCAGGAAGGCGCTATCGTTAAAGGTCTTGTCAAGAACATCACCTATTACGGCGTTTTCGTTGACCTTGGCGGTATCGACGGTCTTCTTCACATCACCGATATGTCATGGGGCAGAGTAAATCATCCGTCCGAAATGTTTAAAATCGGCGACGAAGTCGATGTCAAAGTCCTCAAATACGACAAAGACTCCGAAAGAGTCAGCCTCGGTGTAAAACAGATCACAGACGATCCGTGGATCCATGCGACTGAAAAATACGCGGCAGGCAAAACGGTTAAAGGCGTTGTCGTTTCTCTTGAAGATTACGGCGCTTTCGTCGAGCTTGAAAAAGGCGTTGAAGGTCTCATCCACATTTCCGAAATGTCCTGGACGAGAAGAATCAAACACCCGGGCAAAATGGTTGCTATCGGCGACGAAGTCGAAGTCAAGATCCTTGAGATCGACGTCGAGAACAGAAGGATCTCCCTCGGCATGAAACAGATCGAACCGAATCCTTGGGAACTTCTCAAAGACAAATATCCGGTCGGGACGATCGTTAAGGGAACGATCCGCAACATTACCGATTTCGGTCTTTTCGTAGGTGTTGAAGAAGGTATCGACGGTCTCGTAAGAACCAGCGACATCACTTGGGACAGAAAACTGAAACACCCGTCGGAATACTACAAGAAAGGTGACGAAATCGAAGCTGTCGTTCTCAACATCGACTCCGAAAAACAGAGATTCTCTCTCGGCATCAAACAGCTTACCGAAGATCCTTGGAAAATCTTCAAAGATCAGCACAACGTAGGCGACAAAATTGAAGTCGAAGCCGA
>CACZFE010000116.1 GCA_902780365.1 uncultured Spirochaetales bacterium | reverse complement strand
ATCCGCAGCCACGCGATCGGTGTCGGCGCACCTTTCAACAAAGAGACTGTCAGAG
Source organism: uncultured Spirochaetales bacterium (assembly GCA_902780365.1). Taxonomy (GTDB): domain Bacteria; phylum UBP6; class UBA1177; order UBA1177; family UBA1177; genus UBA1177. The sequence continues at coordinate 8,271 of CACZFE010000116.1, read as the reverse complement.
CGATCATGCTTCTTCGCGCAAACGTTCTCGCGAAAGGTTTCAGCGGAATTTCACTCGAGACTTTCGACAAACTTCTTGAACTCCTCAACAAAGATATAATTCCTTTCATCCCGTCGCAGGGCAGTGTCGGCGCAAGCGGCGACCTTGCTCCTCTGGCTCATCTCGCGATCGTTCTCTGCGGAGAAGGTTTCGTAATGACTGACGACGGAAAAATGGTCGATACAGCCGAAGTTTTCAAAGCGAAAAAGATCAAACCCATCACCCTCAAGGCGAAAGAAGGACTTGCTCTCATCAACGGAACGCAGGTCATGACGGCTCTCGGCGCACTCGCAGTCCACAGAGTCCACAACCTTCTTAAACTTGCAGATATCGCGCTTACGTCTACGATCGAAGGCATCATGGGAACAGACCGCGCCTTCGACCAGAAAGTAAATATCGTCAGAGCTCACCCCGGACAGATGGAAGTTTCAGAAAACGTTCTCAAACTTATAGCAAAATCGGAGATCCGTGAGAGCCACCGCAACTGCCCGAAAGTTCAGGATGCATACAGCCTCCGCTGCGCTCCGCAGGTTCACGGCGCAGTCAGAGACGCACTCCGCCATGTTGAAAAAGTCATCACGACAGAGCTCAATTCTTCCACCGACAACCCGCTTATTTTCCCCGACGAGAAAGAGACGATCTCTGCAGGAAACTTCCACGGCGAGCCGATCGGACTCGTTATGGATTACCTCACTGCGGCTGTTTCTGAGCTTGGAAGCATCTCCGAGCGCAGGATCGAGCAGCTCATCAACCCCGTTTTCAATCAGGCTCCTGCATTTTTGGTTAAAAACAAAGGTCTCAACAGCGGCTTCATGATCGCTCACGTTGCTGCTGCAAGCCTTGCAAGCGAAAACAAGACCCAGTCTTTCCCGGCAACAGTCGATTCGATCCCGACTTCAGCAGGAAAGGAAGACCACGTCAGCATGGGAACGACTGCTGCAAGAAAGTGCACGGCAGTTGTTGAAAATACCGTAAAGATCATCTGTATCGAGCTTCTTACCGCAATGCAGGCGATCGATTTCAGAAAACCGATGAAGGCAGGCGCAGGCATCGAACCGGTTTACAAACTCATCCGCAAGGACGTTCCCTTCATGGAAAACGACGCATTCCTTCACCCGATGTTCATGAACGTTCTCAAGAAAGAATACGAGATCGTAAAAACGGCTGAAAAGGCTGTCGGCGCTCTCAAATAATAAATTTTATCGCGTTATGGATGCAGTTCAGGCGTCCGTTCCCCTTGTAATTCATTAAGATCCCGTCAGTCTCGACGACAATGCTTTCTTCAGTTTCGATCTCTATTTCGCTGCCTTTTATCGTGTGGATGACGGGTACGTCGGTGAGATGACCGTTAAACAGATTGGGAAGCGCCTTGAAAAGCTGTCCGAGCGTCGGTTTTTCGACAAACATCGCGTTGAAAATGCCGTCCCGCGGGTCTGCATCGGGGTTTTGTCTGATCCCGCCGCCTGAGTATGGTCCGTTTCCGACATTCATCGTGAAAAGTCCCGACTTGAAGCACTCTGTTCCGTCAACTTTCAGCGTGACAGGGATCGGTTTCTGCCTGAAAACTGCTGCGATAAGACCGAAAAGATAGTTAAGATGGTGCGAGCCGATGAAGGGTTTCAGCTTGTCGGCATAGACGCATGTGAGCGGATCGACGCCGTAGCCGATAGAATTTATAAAGTATCTGTGCCGTTCCTCACCGTTGCTGAAGTAGGTAAGACGTCCTATATCCAAAGGCTGGGGTTTGCCGGCAAAAAAGATGTCGAGAGAACGTTTGTAATTTCTTGTCAGTCCCCAGAAACGTCCGAAATCGTTGCCTGTTCCGCGCGGAATGAGGCCGAGCTTGATATTTTTCCGCTTCTCTTCGTGTCGCAGCCCGATTCGACAAAATCACGCGCAATTTCCGTGGCGTGCCCTTTATACTCGGTATCTCTGGTCGTGAAAGCGCTACAGTGCTCTTCAAGCAGGAGCATCAGATAGTGGCGCTGACGCTTCAGATGTTTTTTGCCCGATCTCGGATTTATGATGACTGCAAGCATAAAAGATTCCGTTCTAATTAGTCTCAGCAAAAATCGTGAGAGTATGCACTAATTGCGGATTATTTCAAATCGTGGAGATGTTTGCGTGTCCTTTGTCTATTTCACGGATCATCCATACGGCGCGCCCCAGACATTCCATCGAACTGTCGAAAATGAGATCGTTGTTTTTTATGGCGGGCTTGTCGTTTGTAAGTTTGAAAGTGTGTTCTCCGATCTTAAAGCAGCGTTTGAGCGTTTTTCGTGAATTTATGTCAAAAAGGTATGTCCCGCGGTCCTGCAGTTCTTTGCCGGTAGGATCTATCACGATTTTATCCCCTTTCATGAAAGTCGGTTCCATATTGTCGCAGCCGACTTCAAAGAGAAACATTTTTCCTTCTTCTATCCCGCTGACGACGCTTTCTGAAAGCATCGGTCCGAAGCCGTTTACGAGCCATGAAAAACTCAGCCCGAATTTTACTGAAAGGGCGAGAAGAAAGTCTGCGTTAGGTGTTTTTATCCCTTTTTCGATCCCGCAGATATAAGACTGCGAAAAGCCTGTTTCGTCAGCCATATCCTTTTGATTGAGCTGAAACATAAGGCGTAAAGTTTTTATCCTTTCGGCAATATTTGTCACGAGGCACCTCCGATCCCCGCCTGTTTTTGAAATGAGCGTTCGCTAAAATCTACTTATAATATATGTTTTCGAAATTTAAAGTCAATAAAATTGTTGAGTGTGAAATGTTTATTTTGTTTTATTGACCTTATATTTTTGTTAAAATCTTAACGATTTTGCTTGATTTCAATGTTTTATTTTAAATATTGAATAAAAAAATTGAAAAAATATATTTTTTAAGTAAATGTTTATTTGCGTATTTGTTAATTTTGATACTTGAGAGGTGATGCATTGAGAAAGATTAAGCTTTACTTTTTGTTAGTTTTTGCAGTCTCTGTTTTGCTTTTTCCTGAATTTGTATTAGCGGCTGCCGACACGAGCGGGATAAAATCCAAATTCCAGGAGATGGCCGACACCGTTTTTGATGTCGCGAGATACATCGGGATCTACGGCGGGCTTGGAGGAGCGATAGTTTCACTTCTTTTCAGGTATATCAACAAAGATCAGAATATCTGGTCGGACGCCTTGAAGATCCTGGGAGCCGGTGCGGGACTTGCAGCCTTTTCAACGATCCTGAGCATCATTGCCGGTTGGATATGAAAGTTTTTTCAGTTTTGGGAACAAAGCAGACTTTTGTCGACAAAGGGCAGGCGGCGGTCATGACACTCTTCTTTTTTTCAGGTGCTGTCTTGAAGGACATCTTTCTTCTTCTTGTTATCCCGGCTGTGGTCTTTACGGTGACTTTTCTTATCCGTGAAAAAATTTTTTCGGGTTCGCCGGATTGGTGGATCTTTGTTCTGAGAATGTCCGGCGGTGGAAAGATCCGCTACTGCCGCCAGCAGAGGGATCTGATCGGAGTAAAAAATGAAGAGCATCTTTGAAATGCTGAAAATAGCCGCAGTTGAAGACAACTTTATTCTCACTTCTTCAATGCGGCGCTTTTCCGTCTGGGAGACCGAAGGGGCGGACTGCTACTTTCTTTCACCGGCTCTTCAACGGGCAAACTCGTTTTTCATGCGTGAAGTAAGGGAGGGAACGACAGTCGAATTTTTTACTGTTATCCGCGGCAAAGACGAACTTGTTGAAGAACGCTGCTCTTCTGAAAGCGAGCCTGTGATAAGGCAGAGGCTCGGATTCCTGCGGAGAAAAGGGGTCAAAAAAAGCCGCAGTTTTTTCGTGGTCTCAAGCGATATGCCGAAAAGCGGAGCCCCGGCGGATGCGCCCGATATGAACTATCACAAAAATCTTGTCCAAAGTTTTGAGATGAACGCGCGGCAGGCGGATACTTCAGAGATCAAGGAACTTTTGTTTGAACTTGTCTCATTCGGCGGAGAGATGAAGATCCACCCCGAAATGAGCATCAGGGAGGAACTCATTCAAAAACAGTGCTCGGCGACTCCTGAATATTTCAAAGTCGGCGGCACTTTCTGCAAAGTCCTTTCGCTCAAATTCATGCCGAAAGAGACTTTTCCTTTTATGATCCCGCGCATCATCGACACTTTTTCGGGAAACTTTTCATATTCAGTCTCGTTCACGGTGCTTCCGCAGTCGAGAGAACTCCTTTCCCTCGAGGCAAAAGAGCGTTTTTACATTGCGACGAGCGGCAGAGGGGCAGCAAAAAACGCGAAAGAAACAGATGAGCTGATGAACCTCCTTACCGTTTCGAAACACAAGATCGGCTTCCTCTCTGCAAAGATCGTTGTTTCAGAAAGTGATCCTCTGTTTCTTGAAAAACGTGCTGAAGAGATATCGCTCCTCATGAAAAACGGAGGTTTCTTTTTTGAAGAAGAGACATGGGGACACGATCTCGAGTTTTTTAAGTCGCTTCCGTCTTTGATGAGCCTTTCGGAGCGTCAGATCAGAGCCCTCAGCGCCAATTTTACCGATATGTTCCCGGCTGCAAGACACGGACACGGGGATTTTGACGGAAGATCTCCTCTTTTTTTGCGGAACCGTTTCGGTGAAATATACGGCTTCGACGCCGGCTCTTCAAAACGCAACAACAAGAACGGCTCTGTTTTCGGCTGCTCGGGAAGCGGAAAGTCGGTGACTGTGAACACTCTTATTGCACACACCTTTTTCCCGAACATAAATTCCGACAAAAACTTCCCGGGGCGCATCTTCATCGTTGATTTTGCGGGAGCTGAAAACTCAAGTTATCTGAAAATGGTGAAACTTTACGGCGGCGTTTTCATCCCGATAGATCCGAGCGGAAAAATCGTTATAAATCCTTTCCCGAAGCGCAGCGAAGTCTGTGTCAACGGTGAGTGGAACAGTTCCGCCCTCAATTTTATCGGTACTATTCTCGACATCGTTCTTGAGATCCGCGAAAAAAACATGAACGCCGATCTTTTCAGGAACATCGTTTCAAAGGCGGTGCGCAGCATGTATGCGGCCAAAGAAGAGCCTGTACTCGGCGATCTGCCCGATTTTGTCGAAGACGAAGACACGGAAAAAGCTGAGATCATCCGCAGGCTCCTCTGCGGCTTTCTGGATGATCCGGTGTCAAAAACGATCAACGGAAGATCGACAGTCGATTACGGGAAACAGCCTTTTGTCATCTACGATCTGCAGGGAATATCCGGGCTCAGTGAAAAACTGAAGGAACTTCTCACCTTTATCGTTATCCAGGAGGCGAAACGGAGCGCTTTCGAAATAACGAACAGCTTCATAGTTTTTGACGAAGCGGCGCAGCTTATCAAAGATCCGCGTCTTGCCGATCTTATCGAAGAACTCTTTGCCACGGCGAGAAAATACAACACCGGAGTCTGGACTGTCACGCAGAATTTCCTCAGCTTCAAAGAGGCTGCGCTCTCTTCCAAAATAAAGATCAACACGACGACAACTATATTTTTGAGTCATGCGAACGATGAGGAGGCAAAAAGGGTGATCGCGGAAGATTTCGGTCTGAGTGAGGCTGAAAAGGAGGCTTTCGGAAGCCTGAGAACAGTGAAAGGGGAGTATTCGACCGCCCTTTTCAGGACGCAGAAAGGTGCAGAGCTTGAATCTGAAGTCGTCAAAATAGAACTTTCGCCGTTCGATTATGCGGTGGCTACAAGCGACAAAGAGGAAAACAGGCTGCTCGAGAAATTTGCCGGGATCCGCGGACTGGATCTTATTGACGCCTGTGCCGAAGCGGCGATGCTCGCATACAGGAAGGATCTTTTCGTTATGGATGCGGTAAAAGATTTTTTAGAGGAGAAAATATGAATCTAAATATCTGCTACAACCCGAAGACACTGCTTGAGTCAGCTGGTGCAGGCTGGCTCTGGAGCGTGGTCTTCATTGTCATCTCGGTAGGTCTTGCCATAAGTTTCGTAACTGAAGTATTTAAAATCCAGAAATCGGAAAAACCTGATTTTTTGGGAGTTGCTTGGAAGGCGGCGGTGATCATACTGCTTTATCTTTATCTGCCCGGTTTTATCGAAAAGACAATGCTTGTAACATACGATTTTCCGACAGTTGCCGAACTTGACGAGGAATTTTTCAAAGCGTTTTCCCTCTATTCATCGAATCTCTCGATGACTGATGGACTTTCAGGAAATATCCCGGATCAGTGCCCGCGCTTTTCGGATCCGCTTTTGGGAGAAGCGGGAACGGCACTCATAACCTCTTTCTATTTCCAGTATTTCTGCAAACTTGCAGTTTTTATTCTTATGCTTTTCGTGTGGAGCGCGAAAGAGGTGGTCTTTTCTTACGGCTGGGGGACTTTGATGTCGCTGAACATGGTCGGACTGTGCTTTGCACTGGTCTTTCCGGCTTTCCCGGATCAGGGTTTCGCTTCGGTCGGAAGTTTTTTCCGCTCTATTGCGGAGTTCGCTCTGTGGCCCGTGCTTTATGCTGTCTTTATTTTCATCACAGGAAAGGCGCAGGTCGAAGTTATGAAACTCGCTTCCGAAATATGCTCATGCCCGTACAGTTTCAGGATGGACAGAGACACTGTCACAGTATTGTCAGGCCTTGTCTTTACAGGTCTGGGCATTGTCTCGATCCCTTTTTGGGCTTCAAAGGCAGCTTGTTCAGATCAGCTCAAAAGCACAGTTTCAAATATAAAAACGATAGCAATGGCCCGTATTGACCGCTACAGGATGAAATGATGAGAAAAAATGACGCTTCAGATTTTTTCGATACAATAAAGTATCGCGATATTGAAAGAATGCGGAGGTCTTTCCGCATACTCGCCCTGATTTTCTGCCTGATGATGTTTTTCATCGCTTTGGCAGCGCTTCTTTTTGCATGGTCTGCCGCAATGAGGCCGACTCCCGTCATCGCATTCGACAAAGAGGGAAAAAGGATCGTCTTTCATGGTCCTGAAACGATCGAGACTTCTACCAATCTGGTAAGAGTCCATCGGTTCATTTCTGATTTCATCGGCAAATTTGACGGAGTGAGCCCCAATATCGACGAGGATCTTAAAGAAGCCTACAATATGCTGACTCCGAAATTCAGGCAGATCCTGCTCGACAAGTCGGTCCACAAAGAAAAGATAGACACATGGAAAAACAAGAATTTTGAGACAAAGTTTTCACTCACGAAACTCAAAGTCGTAAAAGGGAGCTTTTCTGTCGGGTCATCTCTGACTGTCGAAGGTCTGGGAGAGATGACTTTCGGGAATGCCGTCGATTATTCGGGTGAAAACGAAAAGAGGAAAAGTTTAGTCTGGTTTTCGGCGCTCCTCCTTGTTGTTCCGGTGTCGCTGGAACTCTCTCCCGACGGGCTTCTTGTCGATTTCTACACGGGAAAGAGTTTCGAAGATTTCAGAGAACTTCGGGCCTATCTTACAGAAAACGGAAAAGAATATCTCATTGAAGATGAAAAAGAGCGTGCAGAATGAAAAAACTTCTGATCTTATTAGCTTTATTTGATGTGTTTGGCGTGTTCGGCAGAGATCTTGACAGGGAAGAAGAAAAAGCAAAATTCATCCCGATCACCGAAAAAGTCGCCGTCATCACGATCACTAACAGCGACACTGTGATCTACAGGACAGTCAACATCGCTTTGGGCGAGGTTTTTGTTTTTGAGTTTCCGGAAAACATATCACTTACCGAAACTCCGACAGTCGGTGATGCCGGACTTCTCAAAATCGAAGTCGAGACGGAGCCTCTGAAGATGAAGGTGTGGGGGCTTATGTTCGACGAGGCGCCGGAGGAAGCTCTGATGTACGGCCTCAGTTCCAACGTGCAGTTCAAAATAAATTCGGGACAGGCTTTCATTTTCAATTTTGTCATCAGACCTTCTGCCGAAGCGAGCAACAGGATAATTTTTTCCTATCCGGAATGGGAGAATTCAAACAAAGCAGTCAACAAGCATCTCGAAATGCTGAGGAAGGAACTCGAAGGCAAGTATGAGAAGCGGATGAAGGATATAAAAAAAGAGATCGACAAAAACATGATAGGAATGATGGCAAAGTCTTTCAGCGAGTTCTTCCAGTGCAGCAGCTATTCCGCAAGGACGGAGGAAGAACTTGTTTTCCTGCGGAGCGACAGAATCTGCAAAATCGGAAAGGACGCCCTTGTGACAGTCAATTTTTCGGTAAAAAACCGGTACCGGCAGCGTTTTCACATCGAATCGGTAAAGATCTATTCAACAAAAGGGGGAAAG
>CACZFE010000115.1:5910-11622 GCA_902780365.1 uncultured Spirochaetales bacterium | reverse complement strand
CCTTATCTCAACAGGCTTTCAAGCCTTACCGACCTTATTTCGCTCGATGTCGCGACTGCTGCGAATGTTGAAAAAATCCTGATAAATACAGTCGGTTTTGCTTACGACAAGGTCACCCGGAACACGATGACTTACTACGCTGCTGTCGGTGATCAGATCGAAAACTCGATAATCCTCACTCCCGGCGAACTTCCCGCAGGCATCAAGCCTCTAAAGGATCTCCTCGGCTCGAACGATGTCGATTCTCTCGGAAACATCACCGGAAAAATGACTATCGTCGTCAATTCGAAGATCTCCGGCAAAACATATTCGACGCAGAAAACCTACGAATTTCTGATCAACGATCTCAGCGAAGGGATCGATTCGAAGCCACTTCCGTCGGATCTCCTGATCAGTCTCGAAGACGCTTCAGGTAACCCGATCGACACATCGAAAAATCCGGGGATCATCCTGAATCCGGGCGGCAGGACCTTCTATCCGAATGAAGACGGCGAGATAAAAATCGAAAATCTTGCTCCGGCATCATACACGATCGATGCTTTTGCAGACGGCTACTACGGTAAAAATGTCGGCGTCAACCTTCCTGAAAATGCGACTATCGGCGTTACTGTAAAGCTTGATGAAGAGCTGAACTCCTCTTCTGAAGCACTTCTCACGGTAAAAGTCAGCATCGGCACGCTTAAACACCCCGACAAAGTCTATATCCAGATTTACGACAACGATATGGAGCTCATCGGAAACGAAGCGGCGAAATTCAATGAGATCTCAAACGGTTACGACGATGTAACCTTCGACATCGATTTCGGCAGATATACTCTTCTGGCAGTCGGCGAAGAGATGTACAACTACATCGAAGCGATAACTGTCGGAGAAACTGAAACAGTCAAAGAGATCACTGTCGTTGCCAGAAACGCATGCGGAAACGGCATAATCGATGCCGGTGAAGAGTGCGAAACGGGGGACTTGACTTCAACCGAAGTACGCTGCGGAGACGTTTTCCACGCTTCGACGAATCCCGACAACAAAGCAGTATGCAACAAAACAACATGCGTTTACGACAAAGCATCCTGCGGCGCACCGACTTACTCCGACTGCGGAGACGGGATCATCGATCCGGGCGAAGGCTGCGACGGCGGCTCTAAGTCATGCTCCGAAATCCTTGGCGTAAGTGCTAAAGGAACAGCTCCGTGCAGGACAAACTGCTCTGACTGGGAAACGGCCGGCAACTGCTCCAGAACTTATGAATACTGCGGCGACGAAAATCTTCCGCTTCACGCTATATGGAACGACGGAATCGGACGTTTCACGCAGACCTACAACGGCTCGTCCTGGCTTCCTGTGGAAAAAGAGGCGGCTTACGGCACGACACGCGACGAGTGCGTCTTTTCCTGCGACAAAGGCTACAAATGGGACGACGCAACCAGGCAGTGTCTTGCGGATCCGCTTTCTCTCGGAAACATCTGCACCGGTCAGAAGATATGCTTCGACAACACTTCGGCGACAGCTGAATGTCCGGCTTACGGAAAACTTTTCTTCGGTCAGGACTGGCAGTATGCGGAAGTCGGCTACTGCACGCCCAAGAGCTTCAGCACGACGGGAAGCGGAAATCAGCAGATCGTCGTTGACGACTTCACTCACTACGAATGGCATAAAGTTGCGTCAACCAGCGCAAAGACCTGGGATGAAGCCGAAGAATACTGCCGCACTTCAAATTACGGCGGAAAACAGCTTTACTGGAGACTTCCGAGCCCGGCAGAACTTCTGACTATCATTGATTCCGGCGCGGAAAATCAGGTGCTCGCGGATATTTTCACGGCTTCGGGGCACACTTTCTGGGCAGCAGAAGAGAACGAAAACTCCGGAAATGCCTGGAGAATAGATGAAAACGGTGGACTTGAAAGTGTCGAAAAATCGGCTTCGAACCATGTAATCTGCGTCCATGTAAACGATTACGACCCGCTTCAGGACCGCTTCACAACTGACACCGAAACAGTCAAAGACGCAGAAAGCGGACTTATTTGGCAGAGATACTACACTTCCGCAAAAACTTGGGCGGAAGCTCTTGCTTACTGCGAAAACAGTATCGCGGACGGCAAATACGACTGGAGACTTCCGAACAGAAACGAACTTGCATCATTAGTCGATTATACCGGAGCAAACGGCACGATGAGCAGTTTCCCCGGTATTGCGGCTAAAGAGTTCTGGACTTCAACGACTTCGACCAGCGAGCCTGCAAAGGCATGGACTGTCGATTTTGAAAGCGGAACGATAGCGGCTGGCAGCAAAGACGACACAAAATATCTCATCTGCGTCAGAAAGAACGAGCAGTGCCTCGGCTCAGAATGCGTAAATCCGTGCAACTTCGAACCATGCAGAAACACTGTAAACTCGACCGGTGTCTGCACTGCGGCTGAAGACGGTAACGGCTACTCATGTGTATGCTATTCAAGGTATAAATGGGACGGACTTCTTTCAAAATGCGTCCTTCCGGATTCAGAATCACACGGTTGCGATGTAGACAAACTGCCTGAAAATGCTGAGTGGAACCAGACTCCTGTTATAAACCAGTATCACGACGGCAACGGAAACTGGTATCCGACAACGGTTCCGGAATACAATGAAGTTCCGAGCACATCGGAATGCCGCTTCAAATGCAAAGACCACTACAGCTGGGATTACGATCTGACGGAATGCCTTATTGACAAAAAGCTGGCGCAGTGTACCGGAACGCTTCCGGGACATGCTGTCTGGACAGTTTCTCAGATCGTTCAGGAATGGAGCCTGAGCGACGGCGACTGGATGCCGAGAGCAAACGAAATGCTCTTCAACGAGGACACTTCAATCAATAAATGCAGCTTCAAATGCGATGAAAATTACACTTGGCTCAACAATATGTGCACTGCCAATACAAGAGAAAATGTTGACTGCAAGGGACGTCCTGAGCACGCAAGCTGGAATACGGCTTCAAAAATAAACCAGGTGTGGAACGGAAACGAGTGGTATCCTTCCGAGAACGCAGTATACAACGAAACTCCGAGCGAGAACGAGTGCAGATACAAATGCCACGACAACTATTTTTATCACGATTCCGACTGTCTGCCGAGTCCGTGTGAAAGCGAGACCTGCGCTATTCCGAATTCAAGCGGAGTATGCACGGCTTACGCATGGAACGAATATGAATGCGAATGCACAAACGGAACTTTCTGGAACGGTTCGGAGTGTCAGGTTCCTCTTTCCATCGGAAACATCTGTACCGGCCAGAATAAGTGCTACGACGATTCGAATGAAGAGATCGAATGTCCTGCATTCAGCGAAGATTTATTCGGTCAGGATGCTTTCTATGCAGCTGCAAGATTCTGTATTCCGCAGAATTTCACTGTTGACAGCAGAGCCGGAAACGAAGTGACGGTATTTGACAACAACACAGGACTTGAATGGCAGCAGACAGCAGTTGAGACCGAATCATGGAACAAAGCAGACGAGTATTGTGCAGGACTTACTTATGCCGGAAAAGGCGGATGGCGTCTTCCGACCGTTAAAGATCTGCTGACCATAGTTGACAACAGCAGATCCAATCCGGCTGTAAACACTGATTATTTCGACTCATCGGATGATGTGTGGGCATCGGAAACTTATAATGAGAAGGCATGGTATGTCCGTTTCGGTGTTACAGGAAATTCATATTCGGGTGCAAAATCCAAAACGGGAAAATATGCCCGCTGCGTAAGAGGTCACGTTATTAGGGCTCCTGAATTTGTCACATCAACCGTCGGTGAAGATGAAATCGTTACTGATTCTACAACAGGTCTTATCTGGCAGAAAACCTATTATGAAAATACGACAACATGGCAGGATGCCCTTGATTACTGCAAAAATCTGACTTACGCCGGTTTTAACGACTGGAGAGTGCCCAACAAAAACGAGCTTGTTTCCATCTTAAATGTTGACAACTATCTTCCTGCCACAGACTTCCCTGATGTGCCGTCAGAAAATTCACTCTATTTCTGGTCTTCATCCACACGTCTTTACAGTTCCTATGCGTGGGGAATCGGTTTTACTTCCGGAGACGCAGGCGGAGCCGCTAAAGGAACGTCAAGTGATTATGTCCGCTGCGTCCGCTCGGAAACCTGCAACGGCGGAGCCGGAATATGGAACGGAACAGAATGCGTAAATCCGTGCGGAAACAACTATTTCTGGAACGGAAAAGAATGTGTGAGCCCGTGCGTAACAGACACATGCGCAGATGTTGAACATTCATCAGGATGTATTGCAATATCCACCACAGATTATTCGTGTGGCTGTGAAGAGGGATACATCTGGCATGATTCCGAATGTATTCCTGTAAGTTCTGCCACAATATGCACCGGTCAGAATAAGTGTTACAACAATTCGGAAGAAATAAGCTGCCCGGCGAAAGGAGCTGAGTTCTTCGGCCAGGATTCGCAGTATATGTCTTTCGGTTTCTGCGCCCCGAAAAAATTCGTGATCGACAGCACGGTTGAAGACGAAAAAACAGTTATTGACAGCAACACGGGGCTTGAGTGGCAGTATACAGTGAAAAATACAAGCTACTATTGGGAAGATGCCGACAATTACTGCAGAGGATTGACTTACGCAGGGAAAACAGGCTGGCGTCTCCCGACCAGAAAGGAATTTTACTCCATCATTGACAACAGCAGGACAAATCCGCCGACAGACCCGGAATATTTCAACGACACCAGAAAATTCTGGACATCAAAAGTCTACGCTCAGGAAAATTCCACAAGTAAATGGTATCTGGATTTTTCAGACGGTTCGTCCGGAGTCGATAAATCGACAAAGAAATATGCACGCTGTGTCAGAGGAACAGATTTGCCTGATGCGGTTCTCGTTTCGTCAACAGTAGAGGGCGATGATATAATCACAGATACCACAAGCGGACTTATCTGGCAGAAAATCTACCTCTCAAACAAAACATGGCAGGCAGCCTTGGATTACTGCGAAAGCCTCACTTATGCCGGTTTCAGCGACTGGAGACTGCCCAACCTGAACGAACTCTTCTCGCTCATCAACGATGACAAATTTTCTCCGGCATCGGATCTTACAAATGTTGCGAAACAGCCGTACTGGACTTCTACAAGTTCAATGACCAGTATAAACGAAGCTCTGTATATAAATTTTTATGGCGGTAGTATAGGTGCTTCCGCTAAAACTACCTCAGGTTCACGTTATGTCCGCTGCGTGAGGTAGATTTCTCTACAACGCCTTGATTTTATCAGTTAATTCCTGAGACAATTCTTTGTCGAAAATGGTGAGATTTTCTTTCAGGACCCCTTTCTTTTCGAGGAAAAACAGCATTTCGTAGATTTCGTCAGCCGTGGCTGACGGGATTTTTTCGCTTACTTTCGGAAGAAGTTTTTTGACTATTTCGGAGTGTCTTGATTTTTCTTCTTTCAAAATGCCGCCATCTCCCAAAAGTTCGAGAACCGTGCCGAAAATCGCGAATTTGTCTTCAAAAAATTTCCGGAGCATCGTTTTGAACCAGTCGGGAAGGGCAGAAACATCGATTTGATTTTCGGAATTGATCGATTCGTAGTAACCCATGATCGTGTTTTCGAGAAACTCGCTTACGAAAGTGTAAAGTTCCGTATCGCGGAAAAGTTCGCAGAAGAAAGGCGCGAATGCGAACGCCGCCGAATTTTTGTAGAACGAGAACTCGGGAATAGAATCTTT
>CACZFE010000115.1:0-5887 GCA_902780365.1 uncultured Spirochaetales bacterium | reverse complement strand
AGTTCTTGATTTTCTTCGTGATGTTTTCCTTTTTGGATCAGATCGCCTTTTTTAAGCAGGATACCCACAAGTTTCGAGCAGTTTACATCGAGATTGTTGAGAGCATAAGCTGTCTGAACATCCGGAAGAGTGTGAAGGATCTCGACGGTCTGTTCCATTCTTTCGACCAGATCTTTGATCGAAAGGCTTTCAAAACCCATGGAAACAGCCGAAAAAATTGCCGAAAAACTGATGACCGAGGCTTTTTCCTGCACTTCCGCGATCCTTGCCGCAGTCTCGTCGGTGAATTTCGTGTTAAGCAGGATCGGTTGCGAAAATCTGACGTAAACCGGGCCGTAGTTTGCTCTGAAAAGAGTAAATACTTTTTTGAGGAAGTGTTCCGATTCGGGCTGTTTCACACCCTGCTTTTCTCTGCTGTAATCCTCGATTTCCTTGAGTTTTTCATAAGTTATGGAAACAGGCACGATGTAGAGTTTGCGGTTTGTCGCCTTTGTGATCTCGGCTAACATTTTCAGCATTCCGGTCCTCGGAGAGCGCACCATTCCGCTTCTCGAACGGCCTCCTTCGATGAAAAATTCGATGTTGTAGCCGGCAGTCACAATCTGTTCAAGGTAAGTCGTGAGGATCTTTTTATAAAATTCATCGTCCTTGATTTTGCGTCTTATGAAAAACGCACCCATTTTGCGCAGAACCGGCGAGAGCGGGAAAAAATCAAGGTTGTCGCCTGCAGCAACGAGAGGTACCGTCACTTTTTCGCGGTAAAGGATGTAATTGAGTATGAGATAATCGAAGTAGCTTTTGTGTGTCGGGACAAATACCGTGTTGGAGGCATTCTGAGCGCAGATTTTGCGCAGTTCGTTGATTTCGTCTGAGGAATAAGTGAATCTCGAAAAGCGGGCATTCAGAATTTTTCCGAGGAAATACGAGGCAGTCTCGGCGTAAAGCGGACTGTATTCAGATGACATCGCCTTCATCGTCTTTATCGCGGAACGCTTTTCGTCCTCGCTTCCGAGCTCCATTTTGAACAGAGTTTCGTTTTTGAGGTCGAGCCAGTTTTTGAGTGCCGCGCCGACGACGTTCCGCTTCGATGTGTTCATCAGATCGCACAGTCTGCGGACAAAGACTTCTTCCGAATCTTCAAGTCTTGCCGATGAAGAAATGCCTATCCTGAGGGTAAGTTTTCTTCGTTTCAGCATGAACATGAGAAGTTCCCACGAGGTCGACCAGAAGTTGTAGCGCCCGATCAGCTGGTTTATCCACTCCCAGCGTTTCTTTTTATCGAGATTTTTGTCCCAAAGTGTGATGACGGGAATTAAAGTTGCCTCCTGATGTTTCAGTTTTCTGTAAACTTCGGCAAAAACAGGGTCGATGCTCAGTTCTTCGGGCGAATCAACCGGAATGTAGAGCGATTCGATGAACCTGTCTTTGATTATCGACGGTCTGAAAAGAGAAATGAACAACATCCAGAGTTCACCGAGCGGCCTGAAAAAACGGGTCTTCGGCCCGAAAGAATGGGTCGGCGGCACTATTCCGTTTTCGATCATGAAACCGTTCAAAAGAAACTGTTCGATCTTGCTGTTGCGCCACGAAATGTAGATTTTAAGGCGCTTTTTGTCATTTTCGTCCTTGTTTTTCAGTGCTTCAAAGCCTTCGGGATCGGGAATTTCGACATCGAATTTTCTGAAAAAATAACGGTATATTTTCTTGTGAATGATGTTCGCGAACGAAGTTACGAAATTGCGAGAGTAGAAAAATCTGCCGTTTCCCATAAAACCTTAGAATCTGTGGATGTATTCAGGCATTCCGACAACTATTTCGCCGTTTTTATTGTTGAAAACGCTGTTTCCGAAGCCTCCTTCGGGAGAAGCCGGCTGGAATTTGCACGCTTCGGGTTCAGAGATCGTGCCATCTTTGACCGTAGCGCAGAAGATCATCCCGCCGTCTCCGAAGTATTTTCCGCCGATGACGATGAGATCAGTATCAGCCGAAAGTTTTATCGTGTCGAAATCGGAAATGTTTCCGTTCTCTGAATAAAATGCCGACGGGAACGAGAAACGGCCTCTTGCGGCGAAATTTTCAGCCGGATCGTAAAAGTTGACCGTTCCGTAGTTTTTGTCTTTCGTTGCAAGTACTGCAAGATATTTTTTGCCGCCGATTTCTATGATTTTCAAAGCGCTTCCGAATTGCGAATCAGCTTCGCCGAAAATTTTGTTCGAAGCAGCTGCCTGCCAGTCGGTTCCGCTGAGATAAATGTAAACTCCGCCTGAATTTGCAGAATTTTTGCTTTCTTTCAAACCCCAGCCTGAAACTGCCAGATCAGGTTCGGAATCTCCGTTGAAGTCATGGACAAGCATCGAACTGCCGAAATACTGCTTGTTTTCCTCGACTTCGGGAAGCAGCACCCAGTTTTCGTTTTCGGAAAGACCAGCGGCACCTCCTTTGAAAAATGCGACCATTCCCTGGCTTCCGCCGCCAGAAAGTTCAGGCCCTGCGTTCTGGCCGCCTGCAAAAATATCTGCAAAACCGTCGCCGTCGTAGTCAAGGCACGCAAGAGACTGGCTCATGCTGTCCGCTTTCTGCATATATTTTGACGAAAGGCGCGAAATAGATGAATTTTCCTCTTTCCAGCCCGAAGCGTCGCCGTAAAAAACGACGATCTCTCCCGCCGCATAAAGATCTCCGAAGGGAGCAAGGTGCGAAGAAACGGCAATATCGTCAAGACCGTCGCCGTTTATGTCGCACGGACCAGCCGCGGTATATCCGAAACCGACATTGAGCGACTTGTCAGGATGGTTCAGCACGAAAGCGGCGTTTTCAAGTTTTTCGACCTTTTTCACTTTTTCGAAAATGTAGAGTCTGCCTGTCGCATTGTCCCAGTCAAAGGCCGGGATCGACTCATGTATCGCACTCACTGCCCAGTATTTTTCGCCGAGAGAAAAAATAGAAAAGCCCAAGAATCCGCCGTTACCCAGAATGTTTCTCGACTGAGCGTTTCCCGATCCCTCGAAATCTGAAAAAATGTAGATCCCGCCTGTCTGAAGCTCTTCATAATCGCTGTCGTCGCCAGGAGTTTCGCTATCGTTTTCGGGAAAATCCGCATCGCTGTTTTCGTTTTCATCATTTTCTTCGACCGCACTGTCAGTATCGGAAACAGGATTCGGATCTTCATCATTTTCATCCGGCGTTGCGGTATCGGAATCTTCAGTCGGTACGTTTTCATCAGGTATTTCATTTTCCTCATCTGACGAACTGCCGCATGCGATCAGCACGGCGCAAAGCATAATTGCGAGAAATTTAAGTAATGCCGGCATCGTTTTCTCCAAAAAAAGACAATAAAACGCGGGATTATACTTAGGATTGAAAAATTTGACAGTAATATTTATTTCCATAAAAGTGCGAGACTTTTTTCGTTGGAGTGTATTTTGAGCGAAATTCCCGAAAATATCGTTTTTGAGATGATGGAAAGGGCGGTTGAGCTTTCAAAAAAGGCGACAGTGAAAACCTATCCGAATCCGAAAGTCGGAGCTGTGATTTTTGATGATGAAGGAAAAATAATTTCCGAGGGCTGGACGCAGGAATACGGCTGTGACCACGCCGAAGCTGATGCGCTCCGAAAAATCGGTTTCAAAGCTCCCGGACTCAATATGGCAGTGACACTTGAACCCTGCAACCACTACGGAAAGACTCCACCATGCGCGAAAGCTATACTGGAAGCGGGTATCAAGGCTGTTTTTGTCGCAAAAAAGGAAGAAAACGCAAAAGCCGCAGGCGGACTCGATTTTTTGATCCAAAACGGTGTGAAAGCCGCATTGGTAAAGGGCTTTGCAGCAGAAGTCGAAGAGATAAACCGCTTCTTTTTCAAGGGGATCAGAACGAATCTGCCATGGATAACGGTAAAAGTTGCCGCAAGTAAGGACGGTTTTATAACTCAGAAAGTGGGTGAAAGGTGAATCATTAGCGGCTCCGAGGCGCAAATCTATGTCCATAAACTTAGAAGCGAGCACTCCGCGATCGCAGTCGGTGCAAACACCGTAAATATCGATGATCCAATGCTGACAGTAAGGTTGATAGCGGGTTTTGACCCGCAGCCGGTTATTTTCAGCCGGAATTTTTCCTTGAATTTGAATGCAAAAATCATGGAACGCTCGCCGATAATCGTCACAACCTCTCCAAAGGTGCATGAAATCAAGGTGCAAGGGGTAAAAACCATCATTCTGGAAAACGGATATTCGCTCAAAGAGGCACTCACTCAACTTTTCGCGAAACACAAAATAAATTCGATCCTTCTCGAAGGCGGTGCTGACCTTGTGAGAGCCTTTTTGAAAGAAGGTCTGATCGATGAAATGCAGCTCATCGTTTCTCCCAAAACCTTCGGAACGGGACTTCCACTTTTTGATGAAGAAGCTGAAAGCATTTTTGAAAACTCCTTTGATCTCACTCATTCGGAAAAACTCGGAAACGACACTTTGAAAATATACAGGAAAAAATCATGAGAAAAATATCTTTCTTCAAATTAAAAAATTTCCTCGAAAAAGCGAAACTGAAAGAGGGAACGTTTCTTATTTTCGCGGCGGTGCTTATCGGAATTCTGGCGGGATGCGCATTCTTGTGTTTCAACTGGATGATAGATTCTCTTTCGAAACTTTTTATCGGCGCTCCCACTATCGCGGCGGTCGAGGCTTTCAAGAAACTTCCGCTGTGGTACAAGTTCGTTCTTCCTCTGACAGGCGTTTTTATCAGCGGCTTCATAATCAGATATCTCTGCAAGGAGAGCGGAGGAGCGGGTTTCGGATTCCTCCTCAAAACTTTGAAACTGAAAAACGGTATAATGCCGCCGAAACTTGCGGTTTTCAAAATGATAACATCTTCTCTTTCGATCGCTACCGGTGTCCCGCTCGGAAACGAAGGTCCGATAATCATGATAGGTTCTACGCTGGGATCGACTCTGGGGCAGTTCTTAAGTATGCCGATATCGCGTATCAAACTTTTTGTCGGATGCGGTGCTGCTGCCGGTCTCGCGGTCGCTTTTGATGCGCCGATCGCAGGAACTATTTTCGCGGTCGAGACGATTTTGGGAAACTATGCTATCGGTACTCTGACACCCATCGTAGTTTCTGCGGCGACTGCAAGTTTCTTCGGCTCGTACTTCATGCCGGGACACTCCGCCCTTCCGGCTGCGGCTCTTGGTTTCAGCGCGGAGATAAGTTCGGGAACTGAGATTTTTCTCTTTACGACATTCGGTCTTATCAACGCACTTCTGGGCGTGGGACTCATCAAGCTGACATACTTCAATTCCAATATTTTTGACAGAGTGAAGGCGAAACTCCCTGAATTTATCCACATTCCTCTGCTTCTTCTGCCGTTTGCGCTGACTGTTCCGTTTGTTCCCGAGATTTTCGGTTTAGGCAAGGACATGATGCTTGCCGGAAACGGCTTCACTCCGGCGTTTCTCATCGGTATCGCCATTTTAAAGCTTGTTTTCCTTTCGATAGCTTTTGCAAGCGGAGCTTCGGGCGGAATATTTTTGCCGATACTTTTCGTGGGTTACATTTTCGGTCTCGGTTTCGGAAAAATAATCCCGATGTTTTACCCCGAATTCGGTCCGTCGATAGGCATCAGTTTCGCGTCTGTCGGAATCGGTGCGCTTCTCGGTGCTGCGACGCAGGAACCGGTTTCTTCTCTGCTTCTCGTTTTCGAAATCACGCGGGACTACAACATGCTGCCTTCGCTCATGCTTGCGACTGTCGTTGCGACGATGATTTCGAAGCGGATGAGCGTTTTTTCGATTTACAACTACCAGCTTTACAAAGAGGGGATCGCGATAGACGACAGCGAAGAGGCTTCGATCATGAATGAAAACCATGTCCAGCTCTGCCTCCGCCATGAA
>CACZFE010000114.1 GCA_902780365.1 uncultured Spirochaetales bacterium | reverse complement strand
GCTCATGTCGGCAGTACTTGCAGACAAGCCGAGAATGGTCCACATGCTTGTCAAAAACGACGCCAAAATCGACCTCAAGGACAGCGAAGGCAACTCTCCTATCCTTGTTGCGGCTTCACGAGGAAACATCGGACTGGTAAAACTTTTCCTCGAGCACGGATCTTTTGTAAACTCGGCCGATATGTTCGGCAACACTCCCCTTCTTATCGCGCTCCACAAGAATTTCGACGACATAGTCGAGCTTCTCCTCAGCAAAGATGCCGATCTCAACAAAGCCAACAACAACGGAGAGACACCGCTTATCGTCGCGGCTAAAAAAGGACATATCAAATTCGTCAAAACCTTCACAGAAAAAGGTGCTTCGATAGATGCGGCAGACAAAAATGGCGACACCTCACTCATTCTTGCAAAAAGAGAGAACAGGCACGATGTCGTTCTCTACCTTCTCAACAAAGACGCTCTCATCGAAAAACGTTCCGAGCAGGATGAGCTTATGGCTTACGCGACTCTGAACAGCTATCTCGACATCGCGGAAAACCTTATCAAGCGCCAGATCTCGGTAAACCGCAGATTTTCAGACGGCCTCTTCCCGCTCTGGTACGCGGTCCGCAACGGAAACGGCAAGATGATAGACATGCTTCTTGCGGCAGGAGCAGACCTTGAAGCAAAGAACAAGGAAGGCGAGACAGTTCTCCTTTATGCATGCTCGAAAAGAGAGGAACCTGTCGTTCTTCTGCTCCTTGAAAAAGGATCTGATTTCAAAATCGTCGACAAGCAGAAAAGCACACCCCTTATGATCGCGGCAGGCAGAGGATTCGAGAAAGCAGTCCAGTTCCTGATTTCCAAAAAAGCCGACATCAATGCCAAGGACGATAAAGGAAGAACCGCTATCACAAGAGCCCAGTACACCGGCAACTACAACATCGTGGATCTTCTCAGAAGGGCCGGGGCTTACGAATAACAGCAATAAATTCAAGTTGTTGCGCCATGATAAGGAATTTTAAGGAATCCGACATTCATGACATCGAAACAATTTACGAAAAATCGAACGTCGCTCTCTCTTTGGGAGTCGAACCCGGCTTTTTCGGCCGCGACAAAAAGAATTTCATCTTCAAAACGATAAGAAACTGCCGTAATCTCGTTTTCGAGCGTGAAGGCAGGGCTGTCGGCATAATTTCGTGTTCGCAGGACTATATCGAAGGACTTTTCGTCCTGCCGGAATACTGGGACAGAGGAATCGGTTCCGAGCTTTTAAATTCAGCGCTTTCCGAAAAAAAGGAACTTTCCCTTCAGGTATATGCCGACAACACCAGAGCTGTAAATTTTTACAGAAAACACGGATTTGAAATCAGCGGGAACGGAATATGCCAGATGACGCGTCTCCCCTACTTTGAAATGAGAAAGACTCATTGAGGTGCTTAATGAAAATCGCATGCATAAATGTCGATGTCGATCCTTTGATCTGCTACTACGCGATACACGGGATCGAAACTGCCGGAATCAGCGACGACCCGGTTTATATCCATGGAATAAGAAGATTTATCGAACTTTTCGACAAAAATTCGGTAAAAGGGACTTTTTTCATTACATCTTACGGATTTTCCGAGAAAAACAGCGAAATTTTAAGAGAAATCGTACACAGAGGACACGAAATCGCAGACCATTCCTTTTCGCACAACTACCAGCTGACAAGACTTCCGAAAGATGAGATTTTTCAGGAGATAAAAAAGAACAAGGATTTTCTTGAAAAAACCGCAAAAATAACCTGCAAAGGGTTCAGAAGCCCCGGCTACAATTCCTCAAAAGAGCTAATTTCAGTATTAAAATCAGTTGGTTACACTTACGACTCATCGCTTTTCCCCTCAATTTCATACTACCTCGCAAAGTGGCTTCTCATTCACCTGAAAAAACTTTCTGGGCATGAATCAAAGTCTATCATTTCATCTTTCGCAGAT
This sequence comes from uncultured Spirochaetales bacterium, assembly GCA_902780365.1. Taxonomy (GTDB): domain Bacteria; phylum UBP6; class UBA1177; order UBA1177; family UBA1177; genus UBA1177. The sequence goes on along the minus strand of CACZFE010000114.1, from coordinate 3,945 downwards.
GCTTTTGGCAGATATACCCCTGAATTTATTGACAAAACTGTACGTGATACAAAGAAAGAAGGCACATTTGCCGAACTTCCGATGACGACCCTTTTTCCGCTCGCAAACATCCCGCTGATAGGCACTTCAATAATCGCTTTCCCCTCATTCCTGATCGATCTGATGCTTAAAATTTCTAAAAACAGGAGTTTCATCAACATCGAAGCTCACGGGATCGACCTCTGTGATGCCGGTGAATCACCGCACTTTGATCCGCTGAAAGGCAAGCAGCCCGACCTCGCCTTTTCGCTTGAAAGAAAAATGGAAAGATTTCAGCATGTTATAGACTTTTACAAAAACAACGGTTTTGAATTCAAAACTCTTGCGGAAGTCGCAGAAATGAAACTTAACGGGAAATTGAACAGTTGAACAGGAGATAAAATGAATACTTTGAAAGAAAAAATCGCAAAAAGATCAGAAGAACTTGCAGCTATTCTTGGTATTTCACCTGAAGAAATAACTAAAACCCAAGAAAATCTGAACACTGAATACAAAATTCCCGAGATCACAAAAGAGACAGCAGCAAATGCTATAGACCACACGATCCTTTCATTCAACGCGACCGAAAGCGATGTCCTGAGGATCTGCCGCGAAGCTGCGTATTTCGGCTTCAAAGCGGTATGTATAAATCCGGTCTGGATAAAAACCGCTGCAGATTTCAGAAAAAAAGAAAACGCCGGTTTCAGGATCGCGACTGTCATTGACTTTCCGCTCGGAGCATCGAGCGCGGCGGCAAAAGAGGCTGAATCAAGGCAGGCTGTCATTGACGGAGCGGATGAAATCGATGTCGTAATAAACATAGGGTTTATCAAAAGCGGTCTACTGACAAAATGCTTTGAAATTTTAAAAAGCGCATTAAAAACAAAAGTCTACGTCAAAGTCATCCTTGAAACATCGGCCCTTTCCGAAGAAGAAAAAATCGATGCGGCGCTTATCGCGGTTTTTGCAGGAGCAGACATGCTCAAAACTTCGACCGGAGTGAACGGCAAAGCGACTGTCGAAGACGTCAGACTTTTGAGAGCTGTTGCCGGAAACAGGCTCGGAGTAAAAGCAGCCGGCGGGATCAGAGACAAAGAAACATTGATCGCAATGATGCAGGCAGGCGCCGACAGGATCGGCTGCAGCAGTTCGGTTTCAATAATGGAAAATTGGTAAGACTATGATTTTAAAAAGATTTACGGTCCTTTTTGTATTTCTCCCGCTGTTTTTGGTTTCATGCTCCAAAAACGAAAAATCACCTGACCCAGCAACACTTTTCATGCAGGCACGTCTTGACGGGAATACTCACAAAGCCTACATCCTGCTTGACAAAACCACTCAGGCGGCATTTTCGGAAAAAGATTTCGAGGAATACTGCTTTGTGTTTAAACCCTCTGAATTCGAGATACTTCCCGAAGAAAACGGATATATTCCCGTTTCCTACACTTTCTACGACAAAAAATACAAAAAAGGGAGCGACGAACTCTACACTTTTTACATGACAAAAAATATCGAACATATCAGACTGTCAGGAGAAAAGATCGTTTTTCCGCACATTGCCTTCATAGCGATGCGCAAGGCAATTGAAGAAAGGAATATGGAAAAAGCCAGATTTTTCTCGGACATTATGCTCGGAATAGACCGCACTAACCCTGATGTCCTCGAGACTGCAGGAAACATGGGATTTATTCATGAAGACGATTGACGGAATTTGAATTGAGACTTTTTTTATTTGCTGCATTTTTACTTTTTTCTTTTTCACTTTTCGGAAATATCTTCTTCGATGAAAATATTCCTGAGGAGCTTCGCAACAAAATAACAGCGTTCTACAAGGAAAAAAAGCTCGACATCAATTTTCTCATTGAAATGCCCGATGAAAACACCCTTTCGATCGTAGCTGAGAACGGTTTTGCCAAAAATCTGCCGATAAAAGAGATAACGGCGGAAGATGTCTGCAATCTGATGGACGAAATGGTTACCGTAATCTATGAAAAAGACGATAAATTCGACAAGATGCCCAAAGATTCCGAAAAACTGGCCAAAATCAGGAATCTCTCGTCAAAATGGCAGAAAGACGAGTTCAAAGAGCGTTTCTACGAAGACGACAAAAAGGTAGAAGAAAAACCAAAACCGAATATTTTACTTAAAAGCGGCATAAAAGTTACTGAAAACATTGAATTTTTCCCATGGGCAAAAAAGAGTGAACGTTTCGGGATCTCGCTGTTCGCCACTTCCGAGGAAAAATGGGCTTTCGGACTCAAATTTTCGGTAGGATTCTCGTTCCTAAGGTTAGGAGCACGCTTCAAGAAAGGAATAAACCTGAGACTTGCCGACAATTCAGTCCCGTGGGAGGCTTACAGCCTGAATCTTCAATTTGATATCGTTGACATCTACCACATCCGCTTCTCTACAGGCTTCGAGGTGGCTCTTTACAGCGCAAAAGGCGTCCTTTTCCACCGCGAATTCTTCGTTTTCAGGCTCGCCTACAGGGTAAAATGGTTCGAAATCGCAGCCTCATTCAACGTCTCGCCGACGCACATCGAACTCGGTCTTTTCGGTGCAAGACACGAAATGCAGAGCTGGAACTTCATGTTTTCACCTGTTTTTCTCTTCTGATTCCGCTGATTTTTCAACAAAATTCAATATTTTTCTTGAAATTACGAAATCTCTAATTAAATTACGCGCGTTTTTTTTAAATGGTCTTTTTTTTAGAAGGAATCAGATGGGTAACTTGGTAAGAAACGACAAAATCAGGAACGTGGCGATCATCGCTCACGTTGACCACGGCAAAACAACACTTGTTGACGCAATGTTCAAGCAGAGCGGTGTCTTCCGCGAAGGCGAGATCGTAAACGACAGGATCATGGACAACATGGATCTCGAGCGTGAGCGCGGCATCACGATCGCGGCAAAAAACTGCTCGGTCGTATGGAAAGGCGTCAAAATAAACATCATCGACACTCCAGGACACGCTGATTTCGGCGGCGAAGTCGAGCGCGCACTTTTCATGGCTGACAGCGCGATACTCCTTGTCGATGCGTCGGAAGGTCCGCTTCCGCAGACAAGATTCGTTCTCAGAAAGGCTCTCGAAGCGAAGCTCCAGATCATGGTCGTCATCAATAAAATCGACAGAAAAGATGCTCGTCCGCAGGAAGTTCTCAACGAAATCGGCAATCTTTTCATAGACTTGGGAGCTGACGACGAACAGCTTGACTTCCCTGTTCTCTACGCGATAGGCCGTGACGGGATCGCTCAGGAAACACTTGAGGAAAAAGGGGAAAACCTTCACATTCTGATGGATAAAATAATCGAATTTACGAAAGGTCCGCTCTACGATCCTGAACAGCCTTTCCAAATGCTCGTCACCGATCTGAGCTACAACGATTATTTGGGCAGACTCGCGATCGGAAAAGTCGTAAACGGCAGCGTCCACTGCAACGAATCGCTTGTCTGCATCAAGGAAAACGACGTTCAGGCACGCCTTAAAGTCTCGAAACTCCAGCTTTACCAGGGTGTAAAACTTGTTGATGCGGAAATCGTAGAACCCGGCGACATCGTAATTCTTGCCGGAATCGAGGATGTCCACATCGGAGACACAGTCGCAACGATCGATCAGCCCGTAGCACTTCCGAGAATTAAAGTCGACGAACCTACTGTCAGCATGGTTTTCACGATAAACAACGGTCCTCTTGCCGGAAAAGAAGGAAAATATGTCCAGCTCCGCAAGATCAAAGAGAGACTCCACAAAGAGACTCTGATGAACGTTTCGGTAAGGCTGGAAGAGCCCGAAACGAACGATTATGTCATCGTCAAAGGGCGCGGCGAACTCCAGATGGCGATCATCGTCGAGCAGATGAGACGCGAAGGCTTTGAACTCTGCGTCGGCAGACCGACCGTTATTTACAAAGAGATCGACGGCAAAAAATA
>CACZFE010000113.1 GCA_902780365.1 uncultured Spirochaetales bacterium | reverse complement strand
CGATTCAAATCTCCAAAAATATTGATTTAAAATTAAATGTAAGCATAATTTCGTCCTTGTCTGACGGTAACAAGATAGAAAACCATGTTTCCGTCGCTCTTTTTTAGGAGGTTGAAATGAGAAGAACAATAATCGCGGCAAACTGGAAAATGAACAATCTGATGAAAGATGCTATCACTTTCTTTTCAGAATTCGGAGATACGGCGCTCAAATCAGAGAACGAAGTTATCATCGCGCCGGCTTACCCGTATATCCCGCTTGCTTCAGCGCTTGCAAAAAAACAGAACATAGAAATCGCGGCTCAGGATGTCTATCCGAAAGCTGAAGGCGCTTTCACCGGCATGGTCGGCGGAAAAATGCTTGCAGATATCGGTGTTTCAGCCGTTATAATCGGTCACAGCGAGCGTCGCAGGATCTTCGGCGAACCGAACGACCTCATCCGCGAAAAGGTTAAATTTGTTCAGGAGAACGGTCTTCATCTTATTTTTTGTGTCGGTGAAACTCTGCCCGAAAGAGAAAACGGTTCGATGTTCGATGTGCTTAAAGAACAGATCCATTCCGCTTTTGACGATAATCTGACCCTTGCTCCGGAAAAGATCACTGTTGCCTACGAGCCTGTCTGGGCGATAGGGACGGGTGTCACGGCGACTCCGGAACAGGCAGTCGAAATGCACGCTTTCATCCGCAAAATATTGAAAGAGAGATACGGTTATGAAGATTCCCGCATCCTTTATGGCGGAAGCGTAAAACCTGAAAATCTCCAGGGACTTTTGAGCCATGAAGATATCGACGGCGCCCTTGTCGGCGGAGCGAGCCTGAAAGCATCCTCTTTTATGAAACTTGTAAATTTCTGACGGTGAAACGATGAAAAATTCAAGACTTATGGTTGCCGATATTGAAGACGGCGATATCATAATTCCGGATTCCAAATGCTATTTTCTTGTTAAAAAATCTTCGGTAAAAGTCGGCAAGACCGGCAAAAAATACATCGATCTGGACCTTTTCGACGGCGTTACGACAGTTGCTGGAAAGGTGTGGGACATCACCGAGGAAACAGGTGAAGCGGTGCAGGCCGGAAACGTGATCCACGTTCTCACCGGAAAAGTCGGAAAGTATCTTTCGAACATGCAGATAACTGTGAACGACGCGGTGATCGTTCCGCCCGACAAAATCGACTCCGAGTGCGCGGGGATCCTGCCGGAATCGTTCTACACTTTCGACGAGCTCAAAAAACAGTGGGACGAGCTTATGGAAGTTCTTGTCCCGAAGCATAAGGAACTTGTTCAGAAATTTATGGAAAACGAGAAAATATGGCATCTTTTCACGACGATCCCGGGCGGCAGAAGCATGCACCACGCCTGCAGGAGAGGGCTTTGGGAACATTCGGTCTCGGTCGCGCAGTTGGCTCTTGCAGTTGCAGAGGTTTTTGACGAGAAATACGGTCTCGATATTTCACTCGTCGTTATGGCTTCGATGCTCCACGATGTCGGGAAAATTTTCGAGTTCCAGATAAATCCTGCCACTTCGATGGTCGACAGATATTCAGACAGAGGCAAACTTCTCGGGCACATCTACATGGGTGCGACCTGGCTCGAAAAGCTCGTCGCGACCTGTTTTCCTGAAGACAACGACCTTAAAATGGACCTCATCCACATAATTCTCAGCCACCACGGGCAGTATGAGTTCGGCTCTCCGAAACGTCCGAAAACGCTTGAAGCGCTCATCGTTTCGACCTGCGACAACCTCGATGCAAGCTGCGACGCGGTCAAATCGTGCTTCGGCGACAATATGGAAGGAAACTGGACAAAACCGGTCTACATGATGGACAGAGCGTTCTTCAGAAGGCAGGACGGCGCTGAAAATCAGGAAGAAAACGAGGGACAGACTTTTAATAATTAACTTTTTTTGGAGGAAAAAATGTCAAAAATTCGTGTTGCAATCAACGGTTTCGGCAGAATCGGAAGAGCGGTTTTCAGAATTGCCGAAGGTGATGAAAATGTTGAGATCGTCGTCATCAACGACCTTACCGATCCGAGGACTCTTGCTCATCTTCTGAAGTATGACTCGGTTCACGGAACTTGGGATAAAGATGTTAAAGCGGGTGAATCTTCGATCATCGTAAACGGTCGCGAAGTTCAGATACTTGCGGAAAAAGACCCGGAAAATCTTCCGTGGAGAGATATGAAAATAGACGCTGTCCTTGAGTGCACAGGCCGCTTCACAGCAAGGGAAAAGGCAAATCTGCACATCGAAGCAGGCGCAAGGAAAGTCCTCATTTCGGCTCCGGCTAAAGGCGAGGACATGACGATCGTCTACGGCGTTAACGACTATCTTTACGACAAAGAGCGCCACAACGTCATTTCGAACGCAAGCTGCACGACGAACTGCCTTGCTCCGATAACCTACATCATGCACAAACATTTCGGCATCAAGCACGGTTTCATGACGACGATCCATTCATACACGAACGACCAGCGCATCCTCGACCTTCCGCACAAGGATCTCCGCAGAGCGAGAGCGGGCGCTGTCAGCATGATCCCGACGACTACCGGCGCAGCAAAGGCGATAAGCCTTGTCATTCCGGAGCTCAAAGGCAAACTCGACGGCATTTCGATAAGAGTCCCGACACCCAACGTAAGCCTTGTTGACGCTACTTTCCTCATCGAAAAGGAAACTACGGCGGAAGAGATCAACGCACTTATGAAAGAATACGCTGAAGGCCAGATGAAAGGCGTTCTCAGATACTGCGACGAGCCGCTTGTATCGCACGATTTCAACGGCGACCCGCACTCTTCGATCCTTGATTCACTCAGCACGGCTGTAATGCAGGGAAATATGGTCAAACTCCTCAGCTGGTACGACAATGAATGGGGTTACAGCAACAGAATGTTCGACGTTCTGAAAAAACTTTTTGCTTAAACGGAGGATTTGATGGGTTTTTTCGATACTCTCGGTGTCAAGTGCGTTAACGAGCTTGCGATCAGGGAAAAGAGGGTGCTTCTCAGGACCGATTTCAATTTTCCTGTTGACGAGAACGGAAATATCGCCGATTTTACAAGGATGGACAAGGCCATTCCGACGATAAAGCACATTCTTGAGCACAATGCAAGACTGATTATTGCTTCACATTTCGGAAGACCGGAGAGCGAGAAGGATATCCAGTATACGCTTGAACCTTTCGCGGCAAGACTCGCCGAGATCCTCGAACAGGATATTTATTTCTTCGAGGACTGCGTCGGAATGGGGGCTATGCAGATGGTGAGGGATCTCAAACCGGGGCAGATTCTTGTCCTTGAAAATCTGAGATTCAACCCTGACGAAAAGAAGGGGACGTCGGCATTTGCGCGTGAACTTGCGAAAATGTGCGATGTCTACATCAACGACGCTTTCTGTGTCTGCCACAGAAAAGACACTTCGATCGCACTTCTTCCGCGTTTTGTCGATACGAAAGGGGTAAGTTTTTCTGTAAAACAGGAAATCGACGAGCTTTCGAAATTCCTCGGTCTTGAGCACGGAAGCGGTATGTGCATCATGCTCGGAGGCTCAAATACGACCGATAAAATAGGTCTGATACGCCCGATGCTTGATATGGCAGACAAAATCATTATCGGCGGTCCTTTGGCTTACACTTTCATGGCGGCTCAGGGGATGAGTGTCGGTGCGACTCCGGTTGACGAGGATAAGATCCCGCTCGCAAAGGAGATCCTCAAGAGCGCGAAAGTCCGCAAAGTCGAGATCGTGCTTCCAATAGACCACGTTGTCGCAGAGACTGTAAATTCGACAGAACCCGCAGGATGCAAAGCGGACTCTTTCCCGGAAGGAATGACCGCTTTCGACATCGGTCCCGAAACAGTCAAACTTTTTGCCCAGAAGATCGCCGAATGCAAGCACCTTTTCTGGTGCGGTCCCCTCGGTGTATACGAAAAACCGCAGTTTTCTATCGGCAGTCTCAGACTGGCGGAGCAGGTTTCAAAACTTCCGATATACAAGGCTGCAGGCGGCGGAGATACCGATGAAATGCTCAGACGGGCCGGTTTCGCGGATAAATTCGACCACGTCTTTACAGGCGGTATGGCGGCGCTTGAATTTTTGAAAAACGGCGGGATGATCCCCGGTTTGGAAGCTCTCAAAGATTAGGAGAACAATATGGCGAGACTCACACTGGTCACATCGTCTGATTTTAAGCCGAAAGCGAAAAAACTAACGCAGAGCGAAGCCGATAAAATCGCGGAAAGCCGCAAGGTGAGCATCGGTTACTCTCAGGAATGGCCTCGCCAGAAACTCAGGATCTCCGATCTCTATCCTGACGAGCAGTTCCTGAAAGAGAGTCTGACACAGGAATACAAGTATTTCATTCTGATGGTCCTTCCTGTTATCGTCACATCGCTTTTCGTCCTTGTCCACAGAAACGATATCTACAACGAATTACTTGATTTCCTCGAAAAGTTCTTGTCGAAGATCTGGTAAAAGCGCACTCTTTTCACGGCTGAAAATCTGATAGCGCAAGTTAGAATCCTGCTTGAGTTTCTTGTTGTAAAACATTTAAAAAAGATTATAATTTTACGTTTTTACAGAATGTTCCTTAAATTCTGAATCTTTAATTTGCTTAACAATTTCATTGGAGGCTGATCATGAATAAGAAAACATTTTTAGCTCTTGTTTCTGCAGTCCTTCTTGTTTTTATGTTTGCTGCCTGCGGAAACAACGACAAAAACAAAGATGAATCTGAAAAATCTGACACGGGTGACACTGACACTGCAACTGTTCCTGACACAGATCCTGCTGACACCGGCGATACTGAAATTGTTCCTGATGAAGAGCCGGCTGAAACTGATGATTCGGAACCAGGGACTGTTACACAGGAAGGATGCACGATAAAATCATCTTTTGGAACACGCTCCGTAAAAAAAGATATTGCCGAAACCTGCATCAAAGAAATTGCCAAGGCAAGGTTCGCAGAATGCACCTGGAATTACGGAAACGAAGAAGAAACATCTCAACATATTGCATACTTGCAGAAACTTGAAATCACTTTCGGCAACGAATGCAAAAATGGAGAAGAGACCGTTGAATGCCCTGATTTTATTCCGGAAACTCTGAAATTGGAAAGCCTGTCCGGTTGTGATGTCTACAGCATTGATCCCGATACAGATTGCCTTGCTCCGTGTACCGACCTCTATTTTCCGACAGGTGACGATATTTTCCACACAGTCTACGTTGGTGGTACTTCTTATGACAGTGCTTTCATAAAATCATCGGCTGCAATCGAGGACGCATCGTTCAGCTCGACGCTGAATGTTGGTTCAAACAATGCTGTTTTCAAATGGTCTGAAAAAGGGGATGGTGACACGGAAATCGAGAAAACTGTCTCGGTCGAGATGTTTGTCAAGTAATCATTCATTTAATTTTGCACAAACCGGACATTACCGCTTTGCGCTGAGATCGCAGCCGAAAATCTTGACTTGATTATTTCAAAATATACTCTCACGCGAAAATTTGCTGTTTTAATAATTTATGGAGTTTGAAATGACTAAAATCATCGAATGCGTTCCCAATTTTTCTGAAGGAAGAGATATGGCTGTGATCGACAAGATCACTGCTGAAATCAAGAAGGTGAGCGGTGTCAGACTGCTTGATGTTGATCCCGGATACGACACGAACAGAACGGTCGTTACGTTTGTCGGTGAGCCTGAAGCTGTAAAACAGGCCGCTTTTGCCGCTGTAAAAAAGAGTCACGAACTCATTGACATGCGCCACCACAAAGGCGCTCATCCGCGCTTCGGTGCATGTGATGTCTGCCCCGTTATTCCGGTAAGCGGCGTAACGATGGATGAATGTGTGGAGATCGCTCACGACCTCGGAAAAAGACTCGGAGAGGAGCTCGATTATCCTGTTTATTTCTATGAATATGCGGCTACAA
>CACZFE010000112.1 GCA_902780365.1 uncultured Spirochaetales bacterium | reverse complement strand
ATCTTTCTGGTAGAAAAGGTTGAACTTTTCCGCGATATCTCTGGCGATTTCTACATGCTGTTTCTGGTCTTTGCCGACCGGAACGATGTTCGATTTGTAAAGCAGGATGTCGGCCGTCATCAGAAGCGGATAGTAGAAAAGTCCGACGTTTATCAGTTCTCCTTTCGCTGTTTTCTCCTTGTAGCTGTGGGCGCGCTGCATAAGTCCCATCGGCGTGTAGTTGCCGAGAATGAACGCGAGCTCGGCGACTTCCGGAACAAGTGACTGTAAAAAGATCACACTCTTTTCAGGATCGAGCCCGAAAGCGAGGTAATCAAGGACGATATTCCAAGTGTTTTCAGTAAGTTTTGCCGGTTCAGGCATTGTGTTGAGAGTGTGGTAGTCTGCTATAAAGTAGTAGCCTTCATAGTTTTTGCTCTGCATTGCCGAAAACTGCTGCGCCGCGCCGAAATAGTTGCCTAAGTGCAGCGTTCCTGTCGGTTTTATACCGGATAAAGCTCTCATTTTTCCTCCTTTATCAGCCGCCGAATGAGGGTTCCCAGACGACGTTTATCGAAAATGTGATGTAGTTCGATTCGTTGTACATGAAATTGCCGTAGATCCCGCCTGCGCCGGGTTTGTAGAAGGCGAGGGAGAAAGTTTTCGTCGTCGTGTACCATGTCAGTTTCTTGTTGAAAGAGACATTGTTGAAGCCGAATCCGGCCCTGAACAGCGCGTATCTGAATTCAAAACCGGTGTAGAAATCGAAACCTTTTAAGGTCGTTCTTTTGTTAGTGAACTTCTCTTTTCCCTGCTGCAGGTGATACTGCCAGCCGGTATTGATGAAAAACATATCTCTGATGTTGGTCTCAAAATTCCAGCTGAGTTTTCTCGGAATGTCACGTCCGTAAAAAGTCCAGACATCCAAAGCGGCGAAACCAAGATTCACAAAAGGTGTTATCTGGGCAGCGATGCCAATATCGAAAGAGTGTGAATTGGTGTCTCTGTTCTGTGTCGGTGCGAAATCGCCGATGTAGTTGTTGAGGTTTATGCCGCCGTAAATGAAGCCCGGCCAGATCGGGAAGCCGAAATTTGTTTTGATGTGGTGGAGCCCGTAGTTGTAGGAATACATTATCCCGCCTCCGACTACCGATGTCTGAGAGTCGCTGACCGATACAGACATGGCCTCGACGAACTGGTAGAGTGCCGTAACGCTGAACATTTTGTTGATCATCAAAGCAGCAGGGTTCATTACAAAGTGGGCATTGTGGCTGAGCAGTGCGCCGCATCCTTTGCCGCAGTTCTGAGTATCTATAGCATGTCTGAGTTCACGGGAGCGGTTCCCCCAGGTTGTGTCTGAAACAGGGGTGAGCGGATCTTCCATATACCACTTTTCATCTTCGTCCGCAAAAAGGGCGGTCGTGATCAGAAGAAGAGTGATAAAGAAAAATATTTTTCGTCTGCCGATAGATTCCAAGTAAAACCTCCTTCTAAAGAAGCGAGTTCAATTATATACAGACCGAGCCCCGAACCTTGCGCCGAAGGTCCTTTGACGAACGGTCTTAAGAGCTCATCTTTTGTTCTGCCAATGTTTTTAAGTGAAGACGCGTCGTAAGTGTTGGTGAAAACAATCGTCTTTTCATCGGCGATATTTATTGCAAATCCGCCTTTGCCGTGCATTTTCCAGTTCATTATGATCTCGTCGATCACGGTCGAAACAAGGTTTTTGTTCGTTATCGTGTCGATCGACTGGTAGTTTTTGTTCTCTATCGTTGCTGAAATGCCCGATTTACGGCATTTTTCCTTGAGGTCATATACAAATTCGGTGAAATCGTAAGGTTCCGCGCTTTTTTCGCAGTTTATGATCCTTGCGATCCTGCCAACCGATTTGCCGAGCCTTTCGCCTCTAGCGACTCTTGCCGCGACGACTTCGTCCTCAAGATATTCGATGTGTTCGAGCGGCGTCATTATGTTGACGATCTCGTGCCCTGTCTTTATCAGAAAATCGCAGAAAGCCTTGTTGTTATTCATTGGCAAAGCCTCTCACAAAAATCTCGGTGTTGCCGATGAATCTCAAAACGGAAAGAGAGACCTGCTCTCTAGACCTGCTGTCTGAACCTCCGTAAATCAGCGTGATTCTTGAAGAATCAGCTCTCTCCATGTTGAAAGTCGAATCTATCGTCACCCATTTTCCGTCGGCGAAAGCCTCGTTCCAGTTGTGGAAGAAAAACTCTCCGTCAGGGTTCATGACGACGCCGTAGACCATTTTAACCGGTATCCCTGCAGCACGTGCCAAAGCGGCAAAAAGGGCAGAGTGTTCGGTGCAGTCGCCGCTTTTTGTCCTCAGAACTTCGCTTGCCGACATATTGCCGTGGTTGTAGTTCTTGCTGCTTATGTGCTTATAGACGAATTTTGTTATCCGTTTTACCATTTCAAGCTGGTTCGGTGCGCCGATGACGATCTTCTGCGCCGCTCTGATGATCTCTGGGTTTGTGCTGTCCTCGATGATATTGGACTGAGTGTCTTCCGGGGCCGGCATATTCGTGCACTTCGACGCGTCTGAGCTGACAAAGAGAGTGTTACCTCCGACTTTTTTCTGAAAGCAGGTCTCTGGAATTGACGAAAAGGTGGCGTTTTCGACCTGGAAAGTGGTATTTCTTGTCTTGCGCGGTGATTTTATCGAAATCCCCTGGTTGAAAAGTTTGGTGCTCTGCAGAATGTCGGGGCTTCCCTGAGCGGCCGCCGTTTTTGTTGCCGGCAAGGAGTCGAGAGTGTAGACGATGAGGCCGTTCTGGATCTCGGAGCGGAGGACTTTTTTGCCCGAAACTGTGTATCTTATCGGGATCCCCTGGAAAACGACCGTGGTCGTAACTGTTCCGTCGGCGTTTTTCTGCGCCGAATAGGAAATTTCGCTCTCGGTGAGGCTTTCTTCGGAAATTATTGAAGTTTTTCCGCCTTTAAGCAGTTCTTCTGCGCTCAGTTTTTTGAATATCATCCCGAAAAATGCTGAACTTTTCTTCATTGGAAAAGTTGAAGTTTCCCTGCTTCCGTTTTTTGTGATATTCGTCTCGAAAACGCCGTTTTTGTTTACGCCTTCGACGAAAATCTTCGATCCGCCTTCTGATATTTCGCCTTTTATCCGCTTCGGTTCGAAGGTCGTGCAGTCGGCAGAAAGTGTCGTGTCGGATTTTATCGTCATCGAATCAAGACCGCGGGCGAGACTCATCTCCGAAACGGAGCGCAACGTGATTTCGCAGTGTCCGTCGCCTCCGCTTCCAACGCTCCAAGTCTCGGTGCTTTTGCCTATTTCAGCTCCCATCATCGAGATTTTGTAGACATTTGTTTCAGCAAAAACAAAAAATGAAAAAAAGAGAATTGAAAACAGAAAAACAGGCTTGCTCATGTATGCTCCCTCAAAAAACCGCTTATTATCCTTAAAACAAAATTAAAAGCAAATAAATAAACGCGCGCGAAAGTGGCGGTGATTATATGTTTTTAAGAATTTTTCCGATTTCGGCGAACCCTTCGGCGCAGTTTCCGCTGTTGAAAAAGCGGCAGTTTCCTTTTGCCGCGACGGGAACGATTTTGACAACTCTTGTCGGACTTCCCGAAAGTCCCAGTTTTTCCTTTTCGCAACCGGCTTCTTCCGCACCCATGATCTCAGGTTCGGTGGAAAACGCCTTCAAAGTCTCTTCCAGAGAGGGCATCCTTCTGTTGTTAGAGCCTTTGCGGACGGTCATAAGAACCGGAAATCCGGCTGAAAGGGTGAGCTCCTTGTTGTCGAATTCACTTTTTACAGTGAGTGATTTGTCTGAAATATCAACGATTTCAGTGATATACGGAATCATTGGAATGCCAAGCATCTGCGCGATCTCTCCCGGGACCTGGGCTGTGTCGCCGTCGATCGCCTGTCTGCCGCAGAGGATGATTTCCGGTATCCCCAAAGCCTTTTTTATACCGCAGGAAAGGGCGTAAGCCGTTGCCCGGCAGTCCGAACCGGCGAATGCACGGTCGCTGAGGATCAATCCGTTGTCCGCGCCTAATGCGATAGCCCTCTCGATTACGGCGTTCGCGCTCGGCGGCCCCATCGTTATTACCGTGATTTTTGTGTCGGGAAGTCTCTTTTTGATGTCGCATGCCGCTTCGAAAGCATATTCGCAGTAAGGGTTGAGGATCGACTCGACCCCTTTTCTGATGAGTGTCCCCTTTTCCTTGTCGATTTTGATTTTGTCGGTTCTCGGAACCTGTTTAATTAAAATGGCGATATTCATTTTAATTTGAAATTCCTCAGTTCACTGTTGCGAAGGAAATCTTCTATTTCTAAAAAGCGAGACGTTCCTATCGGGGCTGTCAGAAGTGTGCCGATAGATTTTATTTTCGGGTCGAACATTTTGACGGCAAGCGATTTTGTCGCCGGAACAGGCCTGAACCCGTTTTTCAGAAGGGAGAAAAAGCGTTTCGACGACCATGTCAGAACTGTTGTTCCGGATGGCAGTTCCGAAAAATCGGAAAATGTTTTTCCTCTTTTCCCGAGAAGCCTCGTGAACTGCGCCGCTCTTTCCGACGAAGTGTAGCAGTCCGCGGCTTTTTCCGGCGAATAAACAAGTATTTCCGGGTGTTTTCTGCCGGGAAGATACGAGTTGTAAAAACGGATGAGCGAGCGGGTGAGAAGAAGCGGACTTCTGAAAAAACGCAGATATCTCGCCGGAACGGAATCGGGCGGCGCGTCTATCGCGATAGTGCCGTTAAATTCAGGAAGATCCAGTGTGTTTGATGACAGTTGGTAATCCAATGCCGGCCCGCAGACATCCAGGAACGAAGCTTCGTGAAAACCGATGTCGAGCGCTCCCCGGACGACCGTTAGGCCGAATTTCGGGGCGAGCCTGCCGAAAGAGAAGAAGGTGCTGCCGCTTCTGAAAAGGGCTTTCCTGATGTAAAAACATTCAGGAACAAAACTTTCCTCGATGAAAAAAAGAGTGTTTTCGTCAGATCCGGCAAGGATTCTGTCGAGAATGATCTTCTGTATCGAAAGGATCGAGGCCGGATCGGTTTTTCCGTCCCGGAGATATGCTTTTTCAAGCGGATCTGCCTGGTTTTTGTCAAAAACGAAATAGTCCGAAATGTCGTCTGTTATCGGACATTTTTTTATCGGAAAAAGTTTCGGTCTTATACCTGAAGCGGCGAGTCTCGCTCCTATTTTCTCGGCATCGGCCTTGCCCGAAAAGTATATTATGTTTGCTGTGTAACTCATTGTATTATTTGATGAAATCCTGAATTATAAAAATTTTTGCCGCAATGAAGAGTATCCCCGCCGCGAAGTAAAGTATTCTGTAAAAACTTCTTTCCGCGAGAAATTTTGCCTGTTCCGAAGGCTTCTTTAAAGTGCATATTTTAAAAATGACATGGATCATGCCGGCGATCATGAAGGGGAAACAGATGACGAGCAGCTCTTTTTTCAGCAGTGAAAGTGCCGAAATATAAATGGCCGCGAGCAGAAAAAGGATAAACGAGACCTTTTCCCATGTTCTGACTCCGAAACAGACAGCTCCGGTTCTGATACCCGCTTTTTCATCAGCGTCGTGGTCGATGAGTTCGTGGTTTATGTGCCCTGCGGAAAAGAGAAGTGCGAAATAAACCGCTGCCGCAGCACTTCCTTTGTCAAGCGGCGCGAGAACGGCATACCCCATCAGAAAATGTATCGTCTGTCCGACAAAATGTATCAGCGTTCCGAGGACCGGACGGTATTTGAACCCTTTGTTCGGAAACGAATAAACGCACCAGAGCAGGAAACTTGCGGCTGCAAACAGGGCGAGAGCCGGTTTTATCAGGAAAAAAAGGATGAACGAAACAACAAGCGATACCGCGAGAGTCAGTATAAACGAGGTTTTTCTCCCTTTCAGGTCGGAAAGGCGCGAGTTGTGAAAGTCGGTTCCCATCCCGGCAAGCCCGTTGAAAGCGTAAATGGCTGTAAAAAGTGAGAAAATCGCCGCCGCAAAAAGGAAAACCGGCGGTGAAACAAGTTCTT
>CACZFE010000111.1 GCA_902780365.1 uncultured Spirochaetales bacterium | reverse complement strand
TTAAAAAAAGTTCTTTTTCCATGAAGACACTGCTCGGAGTGACGGCGCAGACTTCAAGGCAGTTATAAAAAATATCGCCGCAGGGACGAATGTATTTCTTCGGTTTGTTCACGAATTTTCCGTTTCTCACCCAGGTTTCGTCGGTCTGCGAAATGCGGAACCCTGCCTCTTGCATGTAGGAGATCTGCTTTGCAAGTTTTTCTTTTTTCCATTCATCGTCGCTGTCTAAAAACGCGATAAAAGTGCCTTTAGACTCGGCCGCTCCGATATTTCTTGCAGCCGCAGCACCTCTATTATCAGTTTTTATAGCCCTAATTTTATTGGAGAATTCCTGCAAAACCGATTTAGTTTCATCCACGGAACCGTCATCGATGACAATGCACTCGAAATCTTGAAAACTCTGCTCAAGAACTGAACTTACGGCACGTTTTACTACTTTCGCGCGGTTGAATGTCGGAATAATAACCGAAACAAGAGGTCTGTTCATAAAATCCTCGAATCAAAAAGCGCCTTATTTTAGCCGCAAAGCGGTTGTTGGCAACTTTTATATATTGCCTTTTTTTTCAATTTTACCTATAATTTTTTGTTTATAGTTGTCTTTCGGAGATTTATATGAAAAAGATTTTTCTTTTACTTGCTGCAGTTTTCGCAATTTTGATTTCAGCATGCGGTGTAAGCGACGATGAAGGGATTTTTGCCGGTGCTGAATGCACTTTCGAGGGAGCCGAAATATGCTCTGACAACGGAGCGGATATTCTTTTGTGCCAGTCTTCCACATGGACTTTGAAAAAACAGTGCAACTTATCCATCGGGAAAAGGTGCAGACCCGGCGCTGACGGCAATCTCGGCTGTTTCGGTGACGGTGAAAGCGGCGGTTCCGGTAACGGCGGAAGCGGAACCACTGCCTATTCGGACACTGATAACACGGATGTTTCCGATTCAGACACATCTTCCGCTACCGAGGGTGACACCGCTTCAGAAAATCCTGACAACGAACAACAAACAGATACCGGTACCGACACACAACCCGGCAATTCAGACACTTCCGATACTTCGGATACCGACACCGACTCTTCAAATACCGGGATAACGGATACGGATACCGATACCGACACAGATATTGACACCGATACCGATACGGACACCGGTGATACGGGAAACACCGGAGGCTCGTGCAATTCGAACTCCGACTGCTCTGGTGCAACTCCATACTGCTCTATATCGACTTCTGAATGTATCGCAAATGCAGTCTTCATCACAGAATATGTTGAAGGAAGCAGCAACAACAAAGCGATCGAAATTTACAACGGATCAAAATCATCAGTAGATCTGAGCAATTACACAATTCAACAGGCAAACAACGGCGAGAGTTTCGGTTATAAGGCAATTTACATTTACAATTTCCCGGCATCTTCCCAGCTCGCATCCGGAGCAACTTATGTTGTCTGCGATAATCTTGCCGTGGACTCTCTTTTATCCTACTGCGACGACAAACCGTCAACAGGCTCGACTTTAAAGTTCAACGGAGATGACGGAATGGCTTTATTTGAAGGCACTTTAAAAGTTGACCAGATAGGCATTCAGGGAGATACTACACCATGGAGCGTAGCCGGTATTGCAAGTGCAACCAAAGACCACACTCTGAGAAGAAAAACCACAGTGATCCAAGGCATAATCGACTGGTATCTTTCCGCAGGAACAACAGAATCCGATTCTCAGTGGGAAGTACTTTCGCAAGACACTTTTGACGGTTTGGGGACAAGATAACAATTTATTATCGGGGGTTACCATGAAAATCGCTTTTATCGCTTCAGAATGTTATCCGTTCGTAAAAACGGGCGGACTTGCCGATGTCGTCGGCTCGCTCTCACAGGCTCTTGCGGGGCTGGGACACGAAGTGACCGTGATAATCCCCTACTACAAAAAAAATATATCGCAGAACATCGAAATATCACCTTTCTTCGAGACTATGTGCGTCCACATGGGTTCGGGAATCGAAGAATGGTGCTCAGTCAAAACGGCGATGCTCGGCAGAAAAGTCAGCGTGTTTCTTATTGAATCGGACAAATACTTCTTCCGTGACGGGCTTTACTGCGACAGTTTCAACAACGATTTTCAGGATAATCCCTACCGTTTCGCCTTTTTCAGCCGCGCCGCACTGCAGCTTCTGCGCGACACTGATTTCAGACCGGACGTGATACACGCACACGACTGGCAGACTGCAGCGGTCTGCGCCTACATGAAGACCTGGGACTGGGGCGAAAGCGGAATCGATAAAGCAAAAGCCGTACTCACTATCCACAACATCGGATATCAGGGAATTTACAGCGCCGACTGCCTCGACTACTGCGGTTTCGACTGGAAATTCTTCACAAGCGACATTTTCGAGGACTACGGAAGAGTCAACTTCCTCAAAGGAGGCATCCATTTTGCCGATTTCGTAACTACAGTGAGCCCGAAATATGCCGAAGAAACGCTCAGCGGCTCGCAGAGTTACGGCCTTGCGCCTTTCCTCAGAAGTAAAAACGAGAGATATTTAGGAATATTGAACGGCGTTGATTATTCAGTTTGGGATCCCAAAACAGATAAGAACATTCCGGAAAACTTCTCTGCCCGCAGTTTCAAGGGAAAAGCTGTCTGCAAACGCGAACTGCAGAGACGTTTTGCTCTTGATGAAAACGAAAATATTCCGGTCATCGGCGTTGTCAGCCGTTTTGCCTACCAGAAAGGGCTCGATATTCTGGCTAAAACAATCGAAAGAATCGTTGATTCGATGCTCGTCCAGTTTGCGATCATGGGTTCGGGAGAAGCAGAGCTTGAAAACTTCTTCAGACGGATCCCCGGCGAAAAGCACGGAAAAATCGGCAGTTTCATAGGTTACAGCGACGAAATCTCTCACCTCGTCGAAGCAGGAAGCGACTTCTTCATTATGCCTTCGCGCTACGAGCCGTGCGGACTCAACCAGATCTATTCGCTTAAATACGGCACACTGCCTATCGTCCGCAACACAGGCGGCCTTTCCGACACAGTAGAACAGTATTGCGAAGCAGACGGAAGCGGGACCGGCTTCAAATTCGACTATCTCTCCACAGACGCCATTTTCGACACCGTAGGCTGGGCAGTCAGCACCTATTTCGACCGTCCGAAACACATCGACAAGATGCGTAAAGCGGCGATGAAATGCGATTTCAGCTGGAAAAATTCTGCTAAAGAATACGAAAAAATCTATAAATTCTGAGGTTTAAAATGAACATTTTCACTGAGCGCAATAAATTTAAAGGCGCAGCAAAGAATCAGCTTAATTTAGAGTCTTTCGGTGTATATTTTTTGGCTATAATCATAATTGTCGCTTTGACACTTGTGATAGGTATTGTGATTAACTATCTTATGGGAGAAAAATCTATACCGGGTAAAATATTGGATCTTCTTTACCGTATATTTATTCTTCCAGTGTTTCGGATGGGATTTGTTTATATTGCTGTCGGCATATTCCGAGGAAATGCAAATTCCGGAATGTTGTTAAAGCCTTTTACATCATACTGGAAAGTTATTAAATTTAATATACTGACCGGGCTGAGAATTTTTTTATATTCTCTGCTTTTTATAATTCCCGGCATAATGCTTTCATACAGTTATGCGATGTCGAATTACATCTTTGAGGAAAATCCTAGTCTTGCCGCATCTGAAATTTTAGAGAGAAGCGAACAAATGATGAAAGGTCACAGGTGGGAGCTATTTAAGTTTCACTTGTCCTTCATAGGCTGGTATCTGCTTGTAATATGCACCTGTGGCTTGGCTTTAGTTTATGTTGCTCCTTATGTTGCAGTAAGCCATGTCAACATTTACAACACTCTGAAAAACGAAGCAATGGCGGCTTCATCCGATCAAATCGCAGTTCAACAATCCGCGGAATAAACACCCGCTATTATCTGCTTTTACGCTCACAGCAGGCGAGCCGCCCGCACTCCGACGAAGCCACAAATTTATAGATAAATTTTTCGAAACTATGTTTTTATTGACTTAACAAAAATTATCACTAAAACAATTTCAAGTTTTGGTCGGCAAAGACAAAGAAAGCCTTCGGCTGAAGTTTAACACCTATTTCAGAGGCGACAGAAATGAGTGTGCTGAAACCACAAACCATCAAGGAAATCCAAAACCGCAAAGAAGACCAGACTTTCGACTGCAAAAGCATTCAGATAGAACCAAAGGCTCTCGCTGTTCCAATCGTAGCATTCGCCAATGCCGACGGCGGAGTCATCGCAATAGGCGTGTCAGATAAAACACGGAAAATTGAAGGAGTTGACAACCATGCAGCGAAACTGAACGAACTCTTGCGAGTACCGTTCGATTTCTGTAATCCTTCAGTTCCGGTCACTTGTTCATATCTGCCATGTACGGACATGAACGGGAACAAAAACCGAATACTGCTGATGGAAATTCCGGCAAGTCCGATGCTGCACACAAATCAGAGTGACGAGGCATTTATGCGTGTCGGTGACAAAAGCCGGAAACTGACTTTCGACGAGCGTGTGCAGTTGATGTATGACAAAGGCGAGCGGTATTTTGAAGATATGCCTGTTTACAATGCATCAATCAGCGACATTGACATGAACGCTGTTGACAACTATGCCAAATTACTTGGCTATTCCAAAACAGCAGAACAATATCTGAGAGAAAACAATCACTTTGTCACGACAAACAAAAAAAGAGAAGAGGAAGTCAGCACGGCCTGTATCTTGCTCTTCGGCAAAAATCCGCAGCTCTTTTTCCCTCGTGCCAGAACCCGTTTCATCCGCTATGACGGAACAGATGAGCAGGTCGGAACTGAAATGAATGTCATCAAGGATGTCACTTTCGAGGGAACAATTCTAAACCAGATAGAAAAAACGATAGAATATATTGAAACACAGGTGGCGGAACACACATTTTTAAGCCAGAGCGGCAAATTCGTGACTCTCCGTGACTATCCGAAATTCGTTATTCAGGAAATGACCGTAAATGCCTGCTGCCACAGAGCCTACAACATCAAAGGCACTGAAATCCAGATCAAAATGTTTGATAACCGCATCGTGTTCGAAAGTCCTGGTAAACTTCCGGGAATGGTAAAAGTCTCGAATATCCGAAATACTCATTTTTCACGAAATCCGCGAATCGCCGCCTTTCTGAAAAACTACCAGTATGTCAAAGAATACGGCGAAGGAGTTGACCGTATGTGCCGTGAACTGGAAGCGACCGGCGCTCCGGAACTTTCTTTCCGAACAGACGGCTTTATCCTTAGAATTTCAGTGCCTAACGTAGCAGAAAAAGTAGCAGAAAAAGTAGCAGAAAAAGTAGCAGAAAAGTTACCAGAAAAACGTCAGAGATTAATAGATGATATTATAGAAAAAACCAAGTTGAATGGCGCAAAACTGAGTGAAAATAAAATCAAGATACTGCGTTTAATCACAGATGATCCTTACATTTCTAGGTCAGATATAGCGAAAGAAACAGGACTTAGTGAAACATCGGTGTATCGCAATATTGAAGCAATGCGAGGCAAATATCTCCGCCGTGTCGGACCGGACAAAGGCGGATTTTGGGAGATTATAATTTGAAGACAATTAAAATTTTCCTAATTTAATTTAACTTGAAAATACTCCTTTTGTGACTATATTACCGCCCGTTTTTTAAGGTTTTTTACGGAGAAAACAATGGAAAAGGTTCTTGTCAAATCGATTTTCAGGGAAACTGAAAAGTTTATGGGTAAAGATGTCGAGGTTTCAGGCTGGGTCAGAACGATCCGCGCAAGCAACGCTTTCGGATTCATCGAGCTCAACGACGGCTCGTTTTTCAAGAATATTCAGATAGTTTTTGAGTCAAATCTGGAGAATTACAAGGAAATTGCGAAGCTCGGAACTGGCAGCGCGGTAAAGGTTATCGGCAAAGTCGTTGAAAGCGCAGGCGACAAGCAGCCTTTCGAAATCAAAGCCGAAAAAGTCGAAGTTGTCGGCACGAGCGACGAGGATTTCCCGCTTCAGAAAAAGAGACACACCCTTGAATATATGAGGACGATCGCCCATCTCAGACCGAGAGCGAACATTTACAACGCGGTTTTCAGAATCCGCAGCCTTGT
>CACZFE010000110.1 GCA_902780365.1 uncultured Spirochaetales bacterium | reverse complement strand
ATTCTGTGGGCACGCGACCATGCCTGTTCCTCAACCGCCGGATTCCACCAAGGATCGACTATGATAACGTGGTCGGCACCGGTCAGATTGAGACCTACTCCTCCGACTTTAAGACTGAGCAGAAAGGCTTTTTTCTCACCGTTGTTGAACTTTTCGACAAGCTCCATGCGGTCCTTGGTGTCGCCGTCCATATAAAAATAGTCCGTTCCGTCAAATCTGAAAGCGGTTTCTATTATTTTCAGCATCTTCACATACTGGCTGAAAATCAGAACTCTGCCGCCGCCCGAAAAGATCTCATCGCAAAGTTCGCACACAGCTGCAATTTTACCTGAAAGTTCAGGGTCAAGCGCACCGTCAGCCGCAAGCGAAGGATGATCTGCGGCGAGTCTGAGTTTTGAAAGCAGAGCAAGGATTTCAATTTTGTTGATGGAATCGCCCCTGTCGATAAACTCTGCCTTGCTCCGCAACATTGTGGAAAGATAAACATCCTTCTGTTTCGGTGTCATCTCGACAGGATACTCTTTGATTATAAGGTCCGGAAGCTCGTCCAGGATCTCGCTTTTTAAGCGGCGCAGAATGAAAGGCGCCGTCTTTTGACGCAGCATTTCGAGCTCTTCGCCGGCACCGTTTTTTTCCATTTTGTCGACATCTTTTTTGACACCGAGATAGTTCGGCATGATGAACTGAAAAATGCTCCACAGGTCGCTCACGTGGTTTTCAAGCGGCGTACCTGTAAGGGCGAAACGATGCTTGGATTTAAGCGAATTAAGCACGCGGAACCGTTTTGTATTGTTGTTTTTTATCTGCTGGGCTTCGTCAACAACTATCGTTTCGAAAGATTTGTCCTTGATGTGCGCGAAATCGTTTATCACGACTGAATACGATGTTATTATCAGCTCTTTGCCTGCATTTTTCCACTTAGCCGCCCTCTCCTCCGGCTTGAGCGAGTCGATGACCGTCCGTTTCATGCCGGAAAAGAACTTCTCGATCTCGCGGTCCCAGCTCCATACGAGAGTTTTCGGACAGACAACGATCGAAGGCATATCGCCGGTTTCGGACTTTATCATGCATAAAGACTGCAAGGTTTTTCCGAGACCCATTTCGTCAGCAAGAACACCGCCCAATCCAAGTGCCTTGAGAAGCGACATCCACCTGAAACCTTCGACCTGGTAGTTTCTGAGCGGGATTCCGGCGATATAGCTTTCGTCAGGCTTCGGCAGTTCTCCTTTTGAAAGAGAGTCAAAAATTTCGATATACTTCTTTTTAGCCTCGGCTGAGCCGGTGAAATTTTTGAGGATTTTCTTGTTTTTCGACTTAAGAAGCCCTACCAGATTGGCGACAGGCAGTTTTTCGCTGTCAGAATAGAATGCCGAACCTATCATTTCAGCAACTTTATTAAGAAAATCGGCACTGTTTTCAAGAATTACCGGCTTTCCTTCCGTATCGTTGACAACGGGATTCTCTATACCGCGTTCAAACTGTCTTACAGCTTCTACAAGCGAAGTCGAGGGAATGAAATCCGACATCTGCGGAAGTTTGATGTTGAAGGAAAACCACTGTTCATCACTGTTTACATCGAGAACGATCTCCGAATTTTCCGCAGCTGTCTGAGGAATGTTGATTTTTTTGATCTCCTGCTCGTTGACAACTGCTCCGACCTGCGAAAGCGCACTTTCCGGTGAAATTATCCTCGAATACTCCTGCATAGGAACGGTGTAAGAATTTTTAAAAAGCTTGAAACCGTCACTTGCAAGAGCACTTTTTATGTTGCGGACAAGCTGTGGAGCAATCGAGTAAACTCGCCCGTTTATCGTGTAGTTATACTCAAGGCTCCTTTTTCTCGGCTGAAATTCGATCAAAGTTCTGCCGTTTTCGAGAAATATTTTGAGAAAAACCTTCCCTTCGTGAACATCGGTTTTGAAAACCACTTTTGTATTTTCGTCCAGAACGGTTTTTTTCAAATTAAACGCGCCGTCAAGCAGAACAGACGGGCTCATGCTTTCACCGAGATCGGACATAGCATGAATCAGCATGTCTTTTTTGGAATAACTCAGAGTCTGGCCTAAAAGAGATGTCAGGACTTCGTTGACACCTTTGGACAAGCGCCATACCGCCCCTTCGTCAAGATCTACCGCAACACCGTTTTTAGCAGAATAGAAAATACTGCCGGAAAGCGAAAAAGTTATTTCCGAAGCATCGAAACTATAGGAAAGAACAAGCGGCTCGACAGCGGAAAAAAGCTGCAACTGTCCTATTGCAAACTTTTCAGGGCACAGTGAAACCAAAAGCAGCAGATCGTCTCCGGAAACAAGCCACGAAAGCTTTGAAAGTTGCAAATCACCGCTGCTGTTTTCAAACCTGACCGAGGAACTTTCACTGTCGATGTAAAGTTTGAAAGGAGGCTGTGCCGTGAGAGAATCTTTCTTAACATTAAAGCGTGAAAGCTGCTCTGAAATATCTGTATTGTCCATCGAGAGGTCATTGAAAGCCAGTGCAACAGCAACAACATGGGCACATATATCGTCGCTGCCGCAGGAGCATGTCTTATTGACAAGATTTCCCGACTCGTCAATTTCAAGTCTGACACTGCATCCGCCTGCAGAACCCTTAACGACCGTAATTCTGTCTTTGACTGTGGATGAAAGAATCATCGTGGACTGTTTCTTGTGCAGAGAACAGCCGTCAAAGTAGAAATCAGAAGTTACAAGATCTGCAAGGCGGATGAGAACAGACATTTTAAAAGGTCATTACATCAGATGGAAAACAACGGTGAGACCGACCATAACGATCGAAACCATGCTCATAAGTTTGATAAGAATGTTGAGCGACGGGCCCGATGTATCTTTGAAAGGATCGCCGACCGTGTCGCCGACAACTGTAGCTTTGTGGTTGTCGGAACCTTTGCCGCCGAAGTTGCCTTCTTCGATGTATTTCTTAGCGTTGTCCCAAGCACCGCCTGCGTTAGCCATGAAAACTGCAAGAACGAATCCGCAGGAAAGGCCGCCGATAAGAAGTCCCATGACGCCAGCAACACCGAGAACGACGCCTACTACTATCGGAATAGCGATAGCGAGGATCGACGGAAGGAGCATCTCGTGCTGAGCACCTTTTGTCGAGATTGCAACACATCTTGCGTAGTCAGGTTCAGCTTTTCCTTCCATGATCCCTGCGATTTCGCGGAACTGTCTGCGGACTTCTTCAACCATTTTCTGAGCTGCTCTGCCGACAGCGTTCATCGTAAGACCGCAGAAAAGGAACGCCATCATAGCACCTACGAAAACACCGACGAGAACGACCGGGTTCATAAGGTTTACGCTGTATGCATCCATGAAGTCGATGAGCGAAGCGCTTCTGATTTTGTCAACTGTCCACGAAACGGATTTGGTAAGCTGTGCTGTTCCGCTCTCTCCGGCGATTCTGATGAGGGCGATTTTGATCTCCTCAACGTATGAAGCGAGAAGAGCAAGAGCGGTAAGAGCAGCAGAACCGATCGCGAAACCTTTACCGGTTGCAGCCGTCGTGTTGCCGAGTGCGTCAAGAGCGTCAGTTCTCTTTCTGACTTCTTCACCGAGACCGCTCATTTCAGCGTTTCCGCCTGCGTTGTCGGCAATAGGACCGTAAGCATCGGTTGCAAGGGTGATTCCGAGAGTCGAAAGCATACCGACTGCCGCGATACCGATTCCGTAAAGACCCTGTGAAAGAGCCGCTGCCGAAAATTCAAGGTTGAAACCGTTTGCGCAGAGGTAAGCCATGACGATCGCAACACCGACTGTGATTACAGGAATTGCAGTCGAAAGCATACCGAGACCGAGACCGGAAATGATGACTGTTGCCGGACCGGTTGAAGAGCTTTCAGCGACTTTCTGCGTCGGTTTGTAGGACTGCGAAGTGTAGTATTCCGTAGCCTGACCGATGATGATACCTGCAACAAGACCGCTGACTACCGAGAAGGATATTCCGAGCCAGTTTTCGAAGCCCATGACGTAAAGAATAACGAATGTAGCTATCGTGATGAGGAATGCGCTGACGTTTACGCCTCTGCCGAGAGCGCGGAGAAGCTCTTTCATCGTTGCGCCTTCTTTGGTTTTAACAAGGAAAATGCCGATAAGCGAAAGAACGACACCGATCGAAGCGATGAGCATCGGAGCGATGACAGCCTTTTCCTGGAATTCAGCGTTGCCTGCGAATGCCGAAGCGCCGAGAGCAGCCGTAGCAAGGATAGATCCTGCATAAGATTCGTAAAGGTCTGCACCCATACCTGCAACGTCACCTACGTTGTCGCCTACGTTGTCAGCGATCGTAGCGGGGTTACGCGGGTCGTCTTCCGGGATTCCGGCTTCAACTTTACCGACGAGGTCAGCACCGACATCGGCTGCCTTCGTGTAGATACCGCCGCCGACTCTCGCGAAAAGAGCCTGAGTAGACGCACCCATTCCGAAAGTAAGCATCGTCGTGGTGATGAAAATAAGTTTGTGGGCAGCGTCAGCCTCTTCAACAAAGAAGTTGAGGATGATGTACCATGCCGAAATGTCGAGAAGTGCGAGTCCGACAACCGTAAGACCCATAACTGCGCCTGAACGGAAAGCGACTTTGAGTCCTTTGTCGAGTGACTTCTGAGCTGCGTTTGCGGTTCTTGCCGAAGCGTAGGTCGCAGTTTTCATTCCGAAGAATCCTGCAAGTCCCGAGAAGAAACCGCCGGTAAGGAATGCAAACGGAACCCAGCTGTTCTGCAGACCGAAAACAGCCATAACAGCAAAAATGACAGCGAGAACTACAAAAACGATGCCTACGATTTTGTACTGCTGCTTGAGGTAAGCCATCGCGCCCTTTCTGACGTGAAGCGCGATCTTCTTCATAGTGTCCGTTCCTTCGCTTTCCTTCATCATCTGTTTGAAGAAGAAAAACGCAAAAGCGAGAGCGAGAACGGAAGCACCCAAAACCAGGAAAACAAGATTTGACATAAAAACCTCCTAAAATAACAAAAAAAAGACCGTTCAAAAAAATGCGCCGTATTTAACGACTTTTTTTTGAAATAGGCAAATATAATATCTATTTTTTAAATTTCTGTCGGAAAAAACCCCTGATTTCCCCGAAAAAAGCGGTAAAAATAAGAATTGTAAAAAACAAACCGTAAAAAATACTGTATGTTACATGATCCGGCAGAGGCGAAGTAAAATGCAAAAACGACGGATGTTCCGGATTAACAGCGAACCATGAAAATCCGAGGCAGAAAAAGGAAGAATATGTTGAAAAAAGTGCAGCAAAAAGCGATTTCAGGACTTTTCCGGAAAGCAGAACACCCAAGGCGAAAGAACCTAAAACCAGAAGCACAAGTTCCGGAAACATAGGCCAGTTGTATTCATGCACTGCAAGCAGAGTGAGCATATCGAACGCGACTTGCCTGCAGGAAGTCGGATTTATGAAGTTGAGATGCCATTCATGCTTCATCAGAACCGAATAGAAAATCGGAATATAAGTCAGAACTCCGCCAAGTGCCAGAACTGAGAGGTCTTTATTCTCAACTTTCAGCAAGTACTTGAAACTTATTACAAAAAACATCAAAACACAGTTGAACCACAAAAGCTGCATGACAAAAATCGAAGACCACACAAAGCCCATTTCGATAAAAATCCTTCCGGCAATCAGAAGTTCATATATCAGAAACGCCGCCCAAAGCGGGATCCTGTTTATCATGCCGATCAGATTTTTCATTGAGTGTCTTCCTGTTTCGTACTGAAAACTTCACCGGGCTGAGGCCTGTAGCCGTTGATAAATTCAGCTGCCCTCATCGGATTTTTCCCTGCCGGCTTGAGTCCGGTGATTTTTATTCCGCCGTTTCGGCAGGCAACAACTATTCCGCTTTTTGAAATTTCGGTGATTTCACCAGGCTTTCCGCCGCAGTTTGCAACGAATTCCGCTTTTTCTATGCCGATGATGTTTCCGCGGAAAAGAGCCCTGACACCCGGCTCTCTGGTCAACGCCCTGATTTTATTGAACAAAACTTTAGCATCGCTCTCGAAATCAAGCCACATATCCGATTTTTGGATCATATTCGTGAAAACAGGTTCCCCATTCTGCGGAACACGCTCAACATTTCCGCTTTCTATATTTTCCCAGTTGTTTTCAAGGAGTTCCAGCGAAAGTTTTGTCAG